>JALGTU010000108.1 GCA_029821195.1 Candidatus Zipacnadia bacterium | reverse complement strand
CTGACGACGAAGCCGGCACGCTGAAGTGCTTTGACGGCCTCGGGGCCAGAGATGACAGGCAGCTTAGGCAACGGGGGCCGCCTCCCTCACGGTTAGCCGATAGACTAAGGCTTCGCTTGCGCCGCGCATATCCACACTCACATCGGGCTTGTCAGGCGGGACGAGCTTGCCGTCCTCCTTCAGCACCTCCAGATAAAGCCGGGCGGCGTCTTCCGCCATCAGCAGGGCCTCCGCCAGGGTATCGCCCTGGGTGTGGCAGCCCGGGAGTGCGGGAACTGAAACCGAATAGCCGCCGTCCTCCTCACGTATGAGCACTGCGGTATAAGTCATAGCTTTCTCCCCTCTGCTGTTTCGGCCTCATGGCGGGCGCGAAACCCCGTTGCAAAAGCCTCAACCCCAGTACGAACCACTGCTCGAATTGTATCGAGCTTTGAGATGGCCATTTGGTTCTTCCTATGTTACCACGCCGCAGTTATCGTGTCAATGTGAACTCGGGCAAGGGCTTCAACATTGCAGCCCAACGAATCTTCTGCCTGGGCTGCAGAGTAGTGTCGTTTGGCCAAGGAGGAGAAAGAGCCTGCTCCGCGAAGTAAACTGTGATGGTGCCAGTGCCGATCGTTGCGGGCACGGCTGAACCTACCCAATGCAAACCAAATCATTCCTCGACAAGATAAGCGGCGTTCGCGGCTACCGCGAGCAGATCGTGCGCGCGGAGTATCTGCCTGCGCAGGACGCTGAGTGCGGTGAGCTTGCCGAACCGCTGCCCGAGCCGATTCGGCAGATGCTCGCGGCGCAGGGGATTGAGCAGCTCTACACCCACCAGGTCTCCGCCATTGACGCGGTGCGCGTCGGCGAGAACGTAGCGGTCGTCACCTCGACTGCCAGCGGGAAGACGCTCTGCTACAACATCCCGGTCATCGAGCGGCTGCTCAGCGTGCCCGACAGCCGTGCCCTGTATATGTTCCCCACTAAAGCCCTCGCCCAGGACCAACTCCGTGGGCTGGAGAAGCTCGTTGGTGGGGCAAAGGTGCTGGAGCTTAAGGCCGGCACCTACGACGGCGACACCCCCCGCAGCCGCCGCCGCGCCCTGCGCGACGAGGCCAACATCATTATGACCAATCCCGATATGCTGCACTGCGGGATTCTGCCCAACCACTCGCGCTGGGCGCATTTCATCGAGCGGCTCGATTTCGTGGTCATTGACGAGATTCACAGCTACCGGGGCATATTCGGCAGCAACGTCGCCAACGTCATCCGCCGCCTGCGCCGCATCTGCCGACACTACGGCAACCAGCCCGTCTTCATCCTGTGCAGCGCGACCATCGGCAACCCCGGCGAGCACGCCGAGACGCTGCTGGGCATGCCGGTGAAGATTGTGGACAACGACGGCGCGCCGCGCGGCCCGAAGACTTTCGTGCTCTGGAATCCGCCCTACCTTGACGAGACCCGCATGGCCCGCCGCAGCCCCAACATCGAAGCCCAGGAGCTGATGACGCGGCTCATCGCTGACCACAACGCCCAGACTATCACCTTTGTCCAGAGCCGCGTTACCGCCGAACTGCTTTACCGCTATGCCCAGGACGCGCTCGCCGAGGAGGACCCGCGCCTGCGCGAGGCCATCCGCTCCTACCGCGGCGGCTATCTGCCCGAAGACCGCCGGGCCATCGAGAAGCTGCTGTTCAACGGTGATTTGATGGGCGTCATCAGCACCAATGCGCTGGAACTGGGCATTGACATCGGCAGCCTCGACGCCAGCATCCTGGTCGGCTATCCGGGTACGATTGCCAGCGCCTGGCAGCAGGCCGGGCGGGCCGGGCGGCGCAGCGACGAATCGCTGGCCGTGCTGATCGCACGCGAGCAGCCCATTGACCAATACCTGGCTCATCATCCCGAGTACTTCTTTGGGCAGAATGTCGAGCGGGCCATCATTGATCCCGAAAATCCGTTTATCCTGTACCGGCACCTGCGCTGCGCGCTCCAGGAGCTGCCGTTGACTGGTCGTGACGCCGAGCTTTTCGGCAAGCATACGGGTGGCGTCATTGAGATCCTCGCCGACGAGGGCCAGGCCAAGGAGATCAAGGGTGCCTGGTACTGGCGCGGCCCCACCGCGCCGGCGCTGGACGTCGGCCTGCGCACGACCGACGACAACAACTACGTCATCCAGCGCACCGACGACGGCCAGGTCATCGGCCAGATTGACGAGTGGGGGGCGTTCAGCATGCTCCACGACGAGGCCATCTATATGCACGAAGGCGCCACCTATTTCGTGGAGAGGCTCGATCTGGGCGAGCGTGTCGCCTACGTGCGCAGTGGCGACTACGACTACTACACGATGTCGGTTGACCGTACCGAGATCAAGCTGCTGGACGTTCCCGAAGAGCCGCCGCTGGAGACGCAGTGGCGGGCCAGCCAGGCTGGCTACGGGCCGGTCGAGGTCACCAGCCTGGTCTATATGTTCCGCAAGATCAAGTTCTACCAGCAGGACTCGATCGGCTTCGGCAATCTGGATCTGCCCGCACAAGTACTGGATACTAACGCAGTCTGGATCGTCCCGAATCGCGAGGCTCTGCGCCGCGTGCGCAGCTTCCACCACGATCCCGCCGAGGCGCTCTACGGCATCTCCAATGCTGTGCTGGGCGTGCTGCCGCTGTACGTCATCTGCGACCGCAGTGACATCGGCGCCACGGTCAACAGTAGCAACCTGGCGTCACCGGCCATATTCATCTACGACCGCTATCCGGGCGGGCTGGGCTTCGCCCGCAAGTGCTACGATCTGCTCGAGGAGATCTTCACGGCGGCGCTGAAGCTCATGGAGGAATGTCCCTGTACCTCGGGGTGCCCTTCGTGTGTCGGGGCTCCCCTGCCCCTTGAACAGCCGACGGCGGAGAATATCGAGACGCGGGGCCTGGTGCCCGACAAGGAAGCCGCGATCTGCCTGCTGCACGATATGCTCGAGCTGGAGCCGTACACGCCTTCGCTGCCGCCCGGCTACGAATCTCCACCTCTCTCTGGTAGGAGCGACATTCCTGTCGCGACAGTGGACGCTCCGCCTTTGCCAATCACACCTTTGCCCGAGCACATCGCCCGCAAAATCCGCGCGCAGATCCACGAATTGCAGGCCCGCCGCCGGCACCGGTGACCTATGCCCGAGCTTCCCGAAGTCGAAACGGTTCGCCGTGACCTTGCCGAGAGCGTACTTGGCTTGGTGATTGACTCCGCGGAGGCCTACGACGAAATGATCCTGGTGGGCCTGACCGCCGGGCAGTTCGCCCGACGTCTCGCCGGCAAACAGATTGTTGACATCCGCCGCTCGGGAAAGGTTCTGATCATCGAGCTTTCCGGGGGGGAGTGCCTGCTCGTGCATCTGCGCATGACTGGCCGGCTCTACCCGTTACCCATGGGACAGGCCGTACCGGACCACACCCGCGCGGTCTTTCACCTCAGTGACGGGCGGAAGCTGGTCTTCGTCAATCCTCGCCGCCTGGGCCGCCTGGAGATTGCTGATTGTGACCGTCTCGCTGAGGCGAAGCTGCTGCGCAAGATGGGAATTGACGCGCTGAGCGAGGAGTTGGACGAGCAGGTGGTGGGGGAGATGCTCCGCCCGCATTCCATTGTCCTCAAGCAGTGGCTGCTCGACCAGAGCCATATCGCTGGCCTGGGCAACATCTATGCCAGCGAAATCCTCCACCGCTGCCGCCTTCATCCCGACACACCGGCCAATACGCTGGATGCACGGGCAGCTCGCAAGCTGCTACGGACCATCCGCCGGGTCCTGGAGGAAGCGATCAAGTGGCGGGGGACTACGGTCTCTGACTACGTGACCGGGCGCGGCGTACCGGGTGAATTCCAGAAGCGACTGCGCGTCTATGGCCGCGAGGGCAAGCGCTGCCGCTGCCGCAACTGCTCAGGCGTGATCGTCCGCACCACCCACGCCGGCCGCAGCACCTACTACTGCCCGCAATGCCAGCCAGCGGCTCGGTAGGAGCGCAATTCCTGCCTTCGCAGGCCATAGCCTGCTACGGCGGGCGAAGGCCTGTCGCGACAACCACTGCATTGTTGTCTGCGGGGCCGAGGATTTGTGGCGTAACGGGCGTTCAGCCTGTGTGGCATTGTTGCCCAAAGGCCCGGCGGCACGAGCATCGGCTCGTGCCGCCGGGGTGTGGGGTGCATCAGATACTGTAACCGTCAGTCGATCTCGATCTTCTTGCCTGCTCCTGCTTCTGTGACCTTAGGTGCGCGCACTTCCAGCACACCATCCTCAAACTTCGCCGTGACTTCCTCCTGGCTAGTCGCGTGGGGTAGAGCCACGCTGCGGCGGAAGCTGCCGTAGCTCAGTTCGCGCCGATGGTAGTTTTCCTCGTCGATTTCCTCAACGGCCTTGCTCTCGCCGGAGACTATGATCTGGTCGTCGGTCACGTTGACTTCGATGTCTTCTTTCTTGACTCCGGGAAGCTCGGCTCTCACTACCACTTCGTCATCGGTTTCGTAGACGTCCATTGCTGGGGTCATGGCCGCTGACTCGGGCCACCAGCGGTGGGGCGCTAACTGTTCCGCCATCCGCTCCATTTCGTCCCACAGACTGGGTACCAGGGGATGTCGCCAACGGATTAGAGACATGTCGCATACCTCCTTTGTGTAGTCTAGTCTCTACGCGTAACACGCAGTGTTCCTCTGCCCATTACGCCAAGGGACCTTTATAGGGTTAGACGCAACATAGCGCCCAAAAGTTCGGTCTTCTGCGGCCTTTTTTCGGAATTCTCGGAAAAGCTGCTATTCTTCCAGAATTTGGCGGTAAATGGACTCAATTGCCGCGACCATGCGCTCCGGCCCGTAACGTTCTCGGACCGCCCGGCTCATCGGTGATTCCTTCTCGTCGGTGGGCCGGACATTCATCCACGGCTCTGCCAGATTATATTCCACCCGGGAGACGAAGAAGTCCCGGTAGGTGATACTGCGTTTGCCTTCGATGATTACCTCAGGGGGATGAAACTCCGGCGGCGCGAGGAGCTGGTCGCGCACCGCGGCGGCCAGTTGGGTTGGTTGGGTTACGTCAACCAGGTGCACACCGGGCAGGTCGGCGAAGACCTCGGCCAACTCCGCGGTGTCCGCCGCGATGACCGGCAGCCCGGCAGCCAGTGCCTGGAGGCCGCGCAGCGGGGCCCGGTCGGCATCGTTGAGCAGGACGATGATGTTGAGCGCGGCGATGACTTGCTGGATATCGCGGCGCTGGCCCAGGAAGACACACGCTCCACCCAGCCCCAGTCCGTGCGCCAGATCCTCCAGTTGGGCTTGGCCCTGGCCTTCCCCAATCACCGCGAACTCGATGTTGGGCAATTCCGCGTTTATCAGGGCGGCAGCTTCCAGGAAGTTTTCCACGCCCTGTCGTGGCTCCAGCCGACTGATCAGCCCGACAATCGCCGCGTCCTGGTGCAGGCCCACCTGGCGGCGTTTGGCCCCGGCCTCGTACGGGCGAGGCGTGGCTTGCCCCAGGCTGGGGTAGACCACCTGGGCTTGCCCGCCCGCGCGCGGCGCCAGTGCGGCCAGCGTCTGGCGGTCACGCTGCGACGAGACGACCACGGCATCACAGCGGCCCAGCAACCACCGCACGCCGGTGCGTTGCACCCATCGCTGGTAAGGGTGGCGGAGGCTGCTGTCTGGCGCGGTGTGCAGCGTAGACACAAGTGGCGGGCCAGCGCGGCGGCCCGCTGGCCGTTTCGCCAGGACGCTGACGGTGGTGGCGGCCAGGTCATGCGCGTGCACCACAGCGATATGCTGGGCGGCCACCAGGCGGCGCAGTTGGCGGGCGGCGGCCAGGTAACCGCGGGGCGAGAAGTCCTGCGGGATAGGCACGCTGACCCAGGGGATGCGCCGCTCGGCCAGCCAGTCGCGCAGCCGTAGCGAGAGGACGCCGGCAACCACCGGCCGCCACTGGCGCGCATCCAGGCCGGCCACCAGGGTCCTGATCTGGTCAGCCGCCTCGGGCTCACCGCCCGTAATTAGTTGCAGTATAGTGTGCTTGTCGTCCATGTGCCGGGTGCGTCTTCAACGGTGTGGGAGGGGCACCCTTGCCCCGACCCCATCGGGCCAGGGATGGCCCTTCTACGTTGGTAGAGCTTTCGTTGGTCGCGACAAGAATGTCGCTCCTACTAGTAGGCCGTAGACCCGTGGTTGCCCCTCTTCCGCAGGGAGCGGGGTCAGGGGTGAGGCTGCTCTTGCGCTGCCGTCAATACTGTCCACTCCAACCCATCTGCTTGATGTAGTTCCGGGCGTGGTTAATACGGTCCTGGTTGCCCGGATGGGTGGCGAACATTATCTCGAAGTCGTTAGGCTCCCGCCCCTGGATCTCCTGGAACGTTTGCAACACCGCGACTGCCGCCGTCGGATCGTAGCCGGCGTTATGGGCGTAGAGCATCCCCATCCGGTCGGCCTCGTACTCGTTATCACGGCCGTAGTCCATCAGTACCAGGCCGCCGACCGCCGAAGCGATACGCGCGGCGTTTTTCTTGCGGAAGATCAGCGCGATGATCGCCTCGTAGCCCAGTTGCCGCTCGATGCGCCGCACCGCGTGCTGCCGGGCGACGTGGGTGGTCTCGTGCCCCAGCACCCAGGCGATCTTGTCCCGGTCATTGTTCAGCGCTTTAATCATTCCCCGGAAGATGTAGACGCGCCCGCCGGGGAAGGCCACAGCGTTGGTGGTATCATCGGCCAGCACCCGGTAGTCGTAGGGGTAGTCGGGCGGCTCGGCGGACCGCTCGATGTCCGCCCCGATGGTGCTGACCAGAGCAGTGAGGCGCGGGTCGCTTTCCCGCCCGTACTTGCCCTCGAAGTCGTCACCGGCATCCTGCCCTAGCTTGATCTCCTGGTCTTTGCCGATCAGCCGTTTGCCGCACCCGGTCAGGGCAATCGAAGTCAGCACGACGACTACGATCACACAGATCAAGGCAACTGTCCGCCTATTCATACCAGGACCTCCCGTGGCCTCGGTATGCGCGTTTGCCGCGGATACCCTCTGGTCAGGCTGACACATTCGATTATCATGCAATTCGCACGGCCCGTCAAGGCGTCCCATCACCGGCACCGACTCCGCCAGCCTGCGGGTCGTTCTCCGTCGTTATCTCCCGTTGCCCGCTGGTATTTGCCGTTGCCCCTCTCCCGCAGGGAGAGGGAGCGGGGGTGAGGCCGCCCTACCTCGCCAACTGCCCACTCACCCGATTGACCCGCCCCGAAGTTTTGACAATCGCCCGCTCTTCTACCGTGACGTACCGAGGTCCTTCAAAGGCCGCATACAGCTCGTCGGCTGACCGATCCAGGTATAGCAAGTGGGCGTCAGTGATCACCTCGCCGGCGTTGACGTAGTGCATGCCCGGGTTGATTACGATGTCGGTATCGCCCAGCTTCACGTGCCACGTGCCATGCTGGAAGCGAGTGAGGTTGATATCGCCCAGGATCTGTTCGGCCAGGGTATCGCTGGGGTGCGGCACCAGTACGGTGATAAAGTCGCAGCTCTCCCCGGCACCGAGCACTTGGTGCTGGAAGATGGCGTCGTGCTGGGTGCGCCCGGCCATATAGCCGGGAATCCACGCTGTCTCGTAGTAGCCGTCCCAGATGCTCATATCCACTTCCGGTCGATCCTGGCTCACCTGACCGCCGCCAGGCCCGAAGGCCACCAGCAGATTCACCGGTGGATTCTCCCAGTGGACAGCCTCCACGTTATCCGTCGAAGCCTGCTGGGCCAGGTCGAAGTACGTCTCGCCCTGCGCGGCGATTGTTGAGCCGTGATAGACCGGCCCCACTCGCCAGGTGCCGTGTGTAGATTCCACATGGTCGTGGATTACCACCACGCTGCCGTCGTGCGGGAAGACGATCGTCCGGGTCTCTTGCACCGGCAGGTTCATATGGTGGGGCGAGTGGACCTGCGCGAAGCTCACCCGGTCCCACTGACGCAGCATCGTGACCTGGGCCTCGAAGCCCGGTCGGTCCAGCGCGCCCATGCCCAGGAAATCCTCGTCGGGGTCGCGGGCCCACAGCACGTTCTTGAACCGTGGCGACTTCCAGAAGTAGCCGCTGTCCTGGAGTAGAACCGCGCCCTGGGCGGTGTAGGTACAGATCGCCGTGGCATCGTCGTGATCGTGCCCCATGCTGTGGAACAGCCCCACTGACATGAACGGCGCCTCGGGCGCCCAGCCGCCGCGCAGGATCAGCCGGAGTTGCCGTTTTTCCCCCAGTTGTGGCCGAAACTGCGCGTCGGCCAGCCAGATGTAGTTGACCCGCGACTCGCTTTGCGGCGTCGTCGGCTCGACCTCGGTGGCCTCCCACAGCGACGCCAGCACCAGCCCGTAACACTCCAGGCAATCCGCCGCGAACGCAGCCTGGCAGGCCGGCAGTTCCTTGTCCAGCAACGTCGGCACTTTCGCCAGCGCTGCACGGTAACCATAATCCACTGAGTACTCGTGTACCTTCTGTGCCGCCCACTTGAACCGCCCGTCCTGGTACTCGTGCGCCGCCTTCTCCAGGCAGGCGATCCAGAACCCCCACGAGTGGTTCACACTGCCGTCCCCGAACTTGCTCACCGCGCCGACTGGTGTGATCTCGTGCAGGTACCGCTCGAAGGCCTCCCGCACCGCCGGATGTGCGTACATCTCTTCTTCAGCGTCGCGCAACTCGGCCATGCGCATTAGGCTGGTGCGCGTGTAAGGGGTATAGATGGTGGCGATCTCCTGGTCCTCGGGCCGCTCGCACCACGCCTGCCAGATATCGTCAACAAACTGCTGGATCGCCCCCGCCTGCGGGTGCTCGGGAAACATCTGCAGAAACTCCTGCGCACCGCCGGCTGCGAAGGTGGTATGGTTACCCAGGCCGGCCTGCATCCCGCATTCCCGGGCCTCCGGGTAACTGTATCCGGTCCGATCCAGCGCGCCCTGGGCGAGAGCTTCAATCACTGCAGCTTCCGCGTCCTCGCTTAGAACGTCGGCCTTGCGGATGAACTCGTATCCCAGGGCCGCCGCCAGCATCCCAAAGGCGTTGACCATGCCCTCTTCCGCCAGAATCTCCAGGTACTGCGCAGCCCGCTGGGCATGTTCCTCGCCTTGGCCGGCCTGATACAGCCAGCCCTCGGCGGCCGCCAGGTACGAGGTGACCCGGTAGCTGATCGCCGAATGCTGCCGAATGTTCTCCTGGCAGGCCGGTTGTGCGAAGGTCTCGCAGCACAGCTCAATTGTGTCCAGATAGTCGCCTGACGCGCCCATAACGTGTCTCCTCCCAGGT
>JALGTU010000107.1 GCA_029821195.1 Candidatus Zipacnadia bacterium | reverse complement strand
CGAGCAATACCGCAACGTTGTCAGCGGGGATTATCCGTGGAATACCGATCGGCAACCTCCCGAGATCGAAGCGCAGTATACTTACTTCATCTACGAGGCGCTTAGAGCGATGCGTGAGGGAGCGGAACAGGCCGGCCTGACTGCCGCTGACCTCGACGATATCTTCTTTAATACCGCCCACAGCTTACTGGCCAGACAGCGACAGTGAAAAAGACTACTCAAGGGGGAATCCTGATGGGAGACCAGCGCAGGCCCAAGATCGGCCTTCTGCCATTGATGCTGGAGCTATATGATGAGTCTGCTCCCGAACTCAAGCCGCATCAGGCCCAGTTTGCCCGGCAGATTGCTGATATCCTCAGCAGTGATATCGAAGTCAGCCAGGCTGCGGTCTGCAATACCCGGGAACAAGTTGACGCTGCGGTCGCGAACTTTGAGGGCAATGGTTGCGAGGGGATCATCGTTGTTCACCTCAGCTACGCACCCAGCCTCATCTCGGCCTCGGCACTGACCCGCACCTCGCTGCCGGTACTCTTGCTCAACACGACACCAGCCCCCAGGATGGACGTTGACCTTACTCTAGAGGATATCATGCAGAACCATGGCATCCACGGGGTACAGGACCTGGCCAACATCCTGCTACGAGCCGGTAAGACATACCACATCGTCAGCGGGCACATCAGCACTCCGGGCGTGGTGGAGAAGGTACTCAGATGGTGTCGCGCCGCCCTGGTAGTCAGGTTCTGGCGGCAGATGCGGGTAGGGCTAATCGGGCAGCCCTTCGAGGGTATGGGCGATTTCAGTGTGGATCTGACCGCACTCCAGGAGGTGGTGGGCCCCCAGGTAGTGCGCGTCTCCTTCATGCCATCTCAGCTCGTGCCGGCCTGGGCTTGTCTGCGGCGGTACAGAAGTATGACCTGGATGCGCTCGCTATGCACTTTATGGCCTTCAACGATGTGCCTGAGATTGGTGCGGTGCCATTCCTCGGCATCAGCAAGCTCCAGGCATTGGGTATCGGCTACGCCGGCGAGGGCGACGTGGCCTGCGCGAGCTTGGTGGCGGCGATGGCCCAGTACTTCGGCCAAGCTGGCTTTACGGAGATGTTCTGCCCGGACTGGGAGGGCAATCAAATCCTAATGGCTCACATGGGCGAATGCAACCCTGTCCTGGCGGCCGAGAAACCTATCCTGAAAAGCGTGCCTTTTCCTTATGGTGAGCTGACTGAGCCGGTCATCGCTATGGCCGGCATGGCTCGCGGGCCGGCCACTCTCGTAAACCTCGTCTGTGTCGGGCAAGGAAGATTCAGACTGACGGCTGCGCAGGTCGAGGTCACTGATTTTCCGGTGATGGATATTACCATGCCTCATTTTAAGATCCGCCCCTCAATCCCTTTGGGCGAGTTCCTGAGCAAGTACAGTGAGGCCGGCGGCAGCCATCACCTCGCTATCGTGCCGGGCCACCTGGCGGAGGAAGTGGGGATTCTGGCTGAACTGGCCGATCTTGAATCCGTGCGGATATGAAGGGGCCGGCTTCAGTGGGTATGATCCATCGTCATCCCCGGCGCGTAGCTCGCCGAACGGCTGGATCTTCCCGCTCCACTGAACACAGCGCCCGAACAGATTGGCACCCCTGAAGCTCTGGCGGCGGCCAAGAAGTATCGCGACGAGGCCGAAGATGAAGCGGAATAGTCGAACGGGTGAGTTGCGGCGGATAGCGGTGGTTCTGGTGACGCTTGCGCTGGTGACTTCGGCTGTCGGGGCGGCGGAGTACAGTCGCCGGCACAGAGGCGGGTACCTAGTGCTGCACCTCGAAGGTACGCCCCAGGAAATGGGCCGCCAGCACGGGATGATGCTGCGCCGGCTCATCCCCCGCGTGCTGGCCGACCTCATCAACGGCGAAGCGCCCACGCCCGCGCAGTACCAGACCCTGATAAGCGGCGCGCGCGTGATGGAACGCTATCTGCTCCCCGAGTTCCGCCAGGAGCTGCGGGCTTTAGCCCGGGCCGCGCAGGTTGACTATGACGAGCTGCTCGCGGCGCAGCTTTTCGGCGATGTCTGGCGCGGGCTGCCCACGGACGCCGGCGGCATCTACTGCACCTCCTACGCCGTCTTCGGCCCGGCGACCAGCAGCGGCGAGTGCCTTGTCGGGCGCAATATGGACTATTGGGACCACGGCATCGCCGAGTATGGGATGGTCCTGCTCCACTATATCCCCGACCGCGGCCTGCCCTTCGTGACCGCTTCCTGGGCGGGCATTATCAACGGCTGGACGGCGATGAATAGCGCGGGCATCGTCGTAGCCAATAACACCGTCTACGGCGCTCACGCCAACTCGCTGCACGGGCTTTCGACCTGCTTTATGCTGCGCAAGGTCGCCCAGTACGCGCACACCGTCGCCGAGGGCGTCGAGATCATCAAGAACACCCCCCGCGCCGTGGGCACGAATATGATCGTCGCCGGGGGCAATCCACCCGCCGCGGCCATCGTCGAATACGACCACGAGCAGGTGGAGGTGCGCTGGGCGCAGGACGGCGTCGTCTGCGCGGCGAACGAGTACCAGCAACTGTACCAAAGTACTAGTACAATAGTACAGTACGATTTATCCCGTTACAACACGCTGGGGCACCTAATCCGCGAGAATTACGGCCAGATTGACCGCACTATGAACTTTGCGGCGGCCCCGGGCGTGCCGATCAGCAGCATCAACCTGCAATGCGCGCTGCTTTTTCCGGCGGATTTGAGCTTCAAGATCGCTATGGGCCCGCCTCCGGCGCATCAGCGCCCGTTCCGGCATTTTCGGATGACCGTGCACGGGCTCGAACTGCAGCGTTGGTGGACAGCCCTGCCCGGCGAGATAGAGACGCCGCTGGGCGAACAGCCGGGAGTGAAGTAAGGTGAGAATATTCGCGGCGCAGGAACTGATGACGGCTCGGCCCAAGGTCTCCCTGGATGGGACCTGGGGCTTTTGCTATGACCCCGGCGATGTGGGCGAGAAGCAAAGGTGGTACCAGCCGGACAAGCCCCTGCCCGAGGCCACGCAGGTGCCGGGGTGCGCCCAAGCGCAGGCGCATGCCTCGGCCGGCGATCCAGAGAAAGACCCGGTAATCAAGCGCGAGCAGTTCATGGGCAGCTTGAAGTACCCGTGCGCAGCCCCGGCGTGGTACCACAAGACGTTCACGGTTCCCGGAGACTGGGCCAGCGAAAAGGTCTTCCTGCATCTGGGCGGCATCCATCCCGCCGCTACGCTCTGGCTCAACGGCATACGGCTGGGGACGACGACCAGCTCGCGCTGTCCGTTGCGCTGCAACCTGACCAAGTACGTGGAGCTCGGTGAGGAAAATACCCTAGTCGCGAAGATATTCTGGCCGACCGGGCCGCTGATGAATGGTCTGTGGGACGCGGGGTGCGCCTGGCAAGGCCTCTACCGTAGTGCCTGGGTGGAAGCGGTGCCTGACGCCCATACCAGTAATGTTCAGATTATCGGTGGGATCGAGCCGCTCGCCGCGACTATCAACCTCAGCCTGGGCGGCACGGTCTCGCGCAGGCGCGACCTCAGGGCGGTGGTGGAAATTGAGCCTGTCACCGGCCGGGGCAGCTACGGCGGGGAACTCAAGCTGAAGTCTGCGCGCGCCGGCGAGGTGGCGTCCCTGCGTGTAGAGATGCCCGGCGCGGCTCTGTGGAGTCCCGACAGCCCCAACCTGCATCTTGCCACCGTGCGCCTGTTAGATGGCAGCGAGGAAGTAGATGCGGCGCAAGTGCGCTTTGGGTTACGCGAGATTCGGGTCGAGGGAAGGCAAATCGTGCTCAACGGCACACCCGTATTCCTGCGCGGTGGCGCCGATGACCAGTCCTATCCGGAGAGCGTCTGCCCGCCGGCCTCGAAAGAATTCTTCCTCAAGCGCCTGCGCACAGCCAAGGACTACGGATTCAACTACACGAAGAGCTGCGTCGAGATATTCCCTCCTGAGTTCCTGGATGCCGCCGACGAGCTGGGGTACCTGGTCTGCCAGGAGATGCCCTTCGGCCTGCGGGGCAAGTACCGCGCCGTCCGTCAGGACCCGCCCCAGAATTGGATTGATATGTACCGGCGGGAGCAGGGCAACATAATGCGGGCTGACCGCAACCACCCCAGCGTAATCCTCTATGCGATGGCCAGCGAGCTGGGCGTCCGCGCTCAGTCACGCCGGTCGTTTCAGACCTTTAACCAGGGACTACCCACGCTGGCTCGTAAGCTCAACCCGGCGGCCCTGGTTATGGACGTGACCCACGTCGGGCACGGACTATACAGCCCGCGGACCAAGTTGGGCAGACGCAACACCGACCTGATCGAGTCGTGCGCGGAGGGGCAGGAGGGCCTTGACCCGCTCAGCGGGCCACTGCGCGGGCCGGACCCCAAGACATACTCGATGCCGTGGCTGCTGCACGAGTACTCCTGGTGGACCGCGCTGCCCGACCCGGCAATCGCGCCGCAATACAATAACAGTGCGATCAAGTGCCCGGCCTACCCGATCATCGAGGAGAGTGCGCAGGAGACGGGCCTGATTGATGAGCTGCCCAGGTTCGTCGAGAACTCCCGTAAGCTCAAGTGGGCGCTGCAAAAACATGGCCTGGAGGAGGCCCGAAAGCACCCGCTTGTTAAGGGCTATCACTTCTGGGTTATCCACGACTTCAATTGGTGCCCCGAGGGAATACTAAGCGAGTTCTGGGAGCCGCCGGCGGAGGTCAGTGCGGCGCAGTTTCGGATGTATAATGATGACACTGCACTCCTGCTCGACGATGGCGAGCGGCGCTGTTTCGCCTGGGGACAGTTATTGAGATTAGGCATCCAAGTGTCACACTACGGGCCGGCGGCACTGAACAAGCCGGTGTTGGCGTGGCGACTTGTCGCGGGCAGGAAGAAGCTGGCCGACGGCAGCCGCAAGCTCAGCCGTATGCCCGGCGGCACGCTCACTGGGAGCTTCGGCATTAAGCTGAAGATGCCCCACAGCAAGAGTCCCAGGGCACTGACGCTGCGCGTTCAGCTTACTGAGAATGGCCGCCAGGTGGGTCAAAACTACTGGGACTTGTGGGCCTTTCCCGAATCCGGCGCCGGCGACTGGCTGGCCCACATCGTCACGGACCTGCCTTTCCTGACTCGCGCCTATCCCGAACTGAAAAGGCGCAGGCCCGAGTCAGTCGCGGCGCCAGCAGTGCTGGTCACGGCGGGTATGAGCGGCACCATACTGGATTTCCTGCAGCGCGGCGGCCGGGTGGTCCTCCTGTCGCAGGGCGCACTCAAGGAGTACCGATTTGAGGGAGACTGGCGCAACAGCTACACCAACTGCTACCGCACCATTCCCTACCTGACGGGCCAGCACGGCAACATGGGCACAGTCGTGCGCGAGCATCCCGCGCTGGGCGAATACCCGCACGAGGGCTGGTGCGATCTGAACTTCGTCCACCTCATCAGCGGCGTCTATCCGATTGAGCTTACGCCCTTTGGCTCCGGGCGTATCGCTCCGATCATCCGCTCCATTGACCACTATCGGACGATGGCCGACAAGGCATACCTGTTCGAGATAGCCGTGGGCAAGGGCGCGCTGCTGGCGACTAGCCTGAAGATTGCCCCGACCTACGAGGCCTATGCAGCCACGCGCTACCTCCTGCACGCCATGTTAACATACGCCGCCAGTGAGGCATTCCGGCCCGAGCAGAGCGTCACCCGCGAGCAACTCGAATCGGCGATCGTCACGACCAACAGACGGGACCAGGCGGCTAAGCTTGCGGATGGCTTTATGAAGTACTATGAATGAAGGCGTGAGCAACGCGGCCGGAGTCGCTGCTGCGTGGGAGAGAATCTGGAGTACCAGGGCTTAGCCAGGCAACATCGCCAGTTTGGCCTCATAGTTGCTGCGTGAACCAGTGTGAAGGCAAGTACTTGCCACGTTGGTGACCACAGAGGCGCAGATGAGGTATGAATTCGGCTGAATCCCACAGTTGGCGCGTCTGGCCGCTCCTGAGCATTCTGCTGCTGGTGAGCTCCTCGACGCCAGGCCTGGCTGTAGTCGTGGACTTCCCCGACGAGAATCTGGAGGCGGTAATACGGGTTGCCATTGGCAAGCCCACCGGTGACATATATGACTCCGATTTGGTGGACTTGGCCTGGCTGTGGGCTTCATCGCGTGATATATCGAATCTGGCGGGGCTGGAATACTGCACCGGCCTGACGGAGCTTTATCTGGACGGCAACCAGATCAGCGATCTCACCCCCCTGGCGGGCCTGACCAGCGTGACGGTGCTCTGGCTGTTTGAAAACCAGATCAGCAACCTCTCGCCGCTGGCGGGTCTTACCAGCCTGCAGGACCTTTATCTGGACAGCAACCAGATTAGCGACATAGGCCCGCTGGTTGCCAATAGCAGTCTGGGAGCGGGGGACCTGGTCGGGCTGGACGATAATTGGCTGAATCTAAGTGCAGGCTCTCAGGCTACTCAAGATATCCAGACGTTGCGCGACCGCGGGGTCACGGTGAGTTGCGAGAATCAAACCCCGCCGCCCACCTACTCGATTTCGGGGACTGTCACCGACCCGGCCGACCAGCCTCTAGTCGGCGTCGAGCTTACCGCCGATGGGCACGCGGCTACCACTGTCACCGACGGCACCTATATGATCCAGGAGCTGCTGGCCGGCACCTACACGGTAACCCCGACCTTCGGTGAATACACCTTCACGCCACCCAGCGAGCAAGTGACGGTCAACGCGAGCACCGGCGATGCCACCGATATTGATTTCACGGGCGCACCGCCGCTGGCCGGTGATTTTGATGACGATGGCGACCTGGACATTGACGACGCCAATATCTTTATCACTGCATGGATAGCGGCGCATCAGGAGACCCCGCAGATTGACGCGCGCTGTGATATTGCTCCGTATACGGGCACCATTCCTGACATCCTCTCTCAGCCCGATGGCGTCATTGGCATTGACGACGCCACCCTCTTCATCCAGTTGTGGATATACTATCATCAGTAGCCGGGCGAATGTCTGCGGACATCGGGGAAGAAATCCTACGCAGGAGAAAGCAGCGCCGGCGGCGAACGACGAATATAGAGCAAGAATGTGGGTATAATACTAGTTAGCGAGGAACATGGATTAAGTCAGTCAGCCCAGGACTAGAATGGTGCCTGTCGCAAGACCGCACGTACCCTATAAGGCGTGACGACGTAGAGATATTGAATGAGGAGCGACATGGGCAAATGATAAGGCACATCGCGCGTTTGATAGGAATCGTCCTCGTCCTACTGGTCGTAGCTTCTGTAGTCCCCGCGCAGCCGATAATACCACAAGTGCACGGTCCGGCGGCCGTACCCGGGGAAATTGTAGTCGGCTTTGAACCGAAGGTGCCCACAGCAACGCTGCAAAGCATCGCAGTGATGCACGGGGTGACCACAGTGCGCAATTTCCCGCAGATAGGAGCCCGGCTGATGAGGGTTGGGCAGGGCGAGGTGGGCGATCTATGTGCTAATATAACCCAACTCCCGGGTGTCCGCTATGCTGAACCCAACTATCACCGACAGGTGCTGTTGGCTGCGCCCAACGATCCGGCATACAACAATCTGGACGCTCTGATCGCGCCGTTCGACCCGAGTGCGGAGGCAACGTGGTTCCAGTGGGGGCTGCACGTTGTGCAGGCTCTCGAGGCCTGGAACGTCTGGCCCAATACCTACTACACTTCGGCCACCAAGCCGCCCAATGCGGTGAAGGTCGCCGTGATTGACACCGGTATTGACTTCGGTGGCACCGATGGCGTATCTCACCCTGATTTCATTAACGCCGGCGGCGTCAGTCCGGATGCGGCCTTCGGCGGGCAGGTAGACTTGATTGATGGGCAAAACGTGCGCGTCGGCTCTGTCCCAACGGACTTTGCGGACGACTATGGCCACGGCACGGCCATCGCGGGCGTGATAGGAGCGGCCACCAATAATGGGGGCGGGGGAGGCGGGAACGGCACTGCCGGACTGGGCTATAACTGTCAGATAATGCCAATCAAGGCGTTTGACAATACTGGCAATGGCACCGAGGCTGACATCGTAGCTGGTATCCTGTGGGCAGTGGACCACGGCGCGGTTGTCATCAACATCAGCGCCGGCGACGTCTACTACTCGCAAGCGGAGCAGGATGCCGTGGACTATGCCTGGGAGCACGGTGCGCTGATCGTGGCAGCCGCGGGCAACGAAGGCGACAGCATGAACCGGACCTTCTACCCGGCCGCTTGCACCGGTGTGATGGCGGTGGGAGCCACAATCTGGGAGCCCGTGGACTACCCGGCTAGCTACTCCAACTTTGGGGAGTATCTGGTGGTTTCGGCCCCCGGCGGGGACATATCGCTGGTCCCGCTGGCGTTCTGGGGGACGTGGGTGCCCATGCCGACGGAATACGTACCCATGCATGACGTCGGCTGGGAGCCTTATGAAGCTGACTATCAGTACCAGTTTGGCACTTCGGTAGCCTGCCCCTTCGTTGCGGGGCTGGCGGCGTTGTATGCGGGATCCCACGGCATTACTCAGAGTACCCCAGGCGGAGTGTGGCAGATGTGGCGGGCCATACTCAAGGGATGCGATGACGTGGCCGGTCTGCCGGGCCACAGTCCAAACTGGGGCTGGGGCCGAATTAACGCCTACCAGACTATGATGGACAACGATAACCGCCAGGCTACCGTGGGCCGCGTTACCGGGCAAGTGACCTATTATGGCACGGTGGTCCAGAATGCCGTGGTCAACGCGGTACCGGTCGGAGGAGGAGCAAGCAGAAGCGCCACTTCGCGCAGTGACGGCATGTACCGACTGTCCGACCTCATCCCCGGTCTGTACGATATCACCGGCACTTACTTTGGTGAGTCAGCAACCATTCATAACGTTCAGGTGGAGGCCGGCGTTGACGTGCCGCGCGTCTATATTGCCGTGCCGGGGGGTGCGACCTACTCGATTTCGGGAACTGTCACTGACGGCGGGGGCGATCCGGTGGCGGGCGTGCAAGTCAGCGCCGATGGACACTCTGCTACCACAGCAGCCAATGGCACTTACACGATAACGGCGCTGGCTGCGGGCACGTATACGGTGACCCCCAGCCTGGCGGGTTGTACTTTCACTCCAGTCAGCCAGGAAGTAACAGTTAACGAGACGGTGGGCAATGCCACGGCAGTTGACTTCGTTGGTGCGCTGCAGGGCTACACAATCTCGGGAACCGTCACCAACGCGGGCGATCCGCTGGCCGGCGTCGAAGTAACTGCCGATGGGCACTCCGCTACCACGGCAGCCAATGGGATTTATACGATAACGGAGCTGGTCGCGGGGACTTACACGGTCACGCCGAGTCTGGCGGAGTATACCTTTGAGCCGGTCAGCCGGGAGGTTACAGTCAACGAGACGGTCGGCGATGCCACCAGCGTTGACTTCGTCGGCACGCAGAAGACCTACTCGATCTCGGGAACTGTGACCAGCGAGGGCGATCCGCTGGAGGGCGCGGAAGTTACCGCCGACGGGCAGTCAGATACCACGGCGGCTGACGGCACCTACACAATAGACGCGCTGATAGCAGGCACATATACAGTAACGCCGAGTTTGGCGAACTACACCTTCGATCCGGCCAGCAGTGAGCAGACGGTCAACGAGACGGTGGGCGATGCCACCGATGTTGACTTCGTCGGCACACAGAGCACCTGCGCCATCTTTTTCCACCCCGACAGCGTAACCAAGCTTACTACGGACACTGACCCGTTTGACATATCGGTGAGGGCTATTGACGCTCCGACTCTGGCTGGCGGCATGGCTACCTTTACGGTGGTAGTGCCGGGTGTACTAGACTTCGACGATAGCACGGCGGGAGGCAATCTCGTCGCGGTGACCAAAGGCGCTGACATGGGTGCCATGTTCTTCGCCACGTCTGACGAGCCCGGCCGGATAGACATCACCGGCTTGGTTTCCGCAGCGGCAACTGCGCCTTTTGATATATGCACCATAACATTTACCGTCGCGGGCACCGTGGGCAGTGGCGACGTCAGCTTCGACGACGTGAACCTGAAGGATAGCCAGCTCGATGTCATTCCTGTGGCTAGCACCGGGACCTGTCATGTAGCAGTCAATAGGGCCTACTCCATTTCCGGCACCGTGACCAACGCCGGGGATCCGCTGGCGGGCGTCGGCCGCCGATGGCACCTACATGATAAGCGGGCTGGCCGCGGGGACCTACACAGTGACGCCGAGTTTGGCGGAGTATACCTTCGCCCCAACCAGCAGTGAGCAGACGGTTAACGAGACGGTGGGCAATGCCACGGATGTAGACTTCGTCGGCACGCAGAAGACCTATTCGATTTCCGGGACCGTCACTAACGCCGGCGATCCGCTGGCGGGCGTCGAAGTAACCGCCGACGGCCACGCGGATACCACGGCCGCCGATGGCACCTACATGATAAGCGGGCTGGCCGCGGGGACCTACACAGTGACGCCGAGT
>JALGTU010000106.1 GCA_029821195.1 Candidatus Zipacnadia bacterium | reverse complement strand
TGCCAAATGTCATCAAGCACACGGTGAGGTTCGATTTCTTCGCTTACATTGACTCCTCTAAAGGCTTCCGGACTAGCATACCTGCCGCAGAGCATTTCAAATTTTTGGTGTTCTTCAGTTTCGTCGGCGCTGGCCCCGTACGGAGACATGGCATCAGCGATGAAATGCAGGGCGATGCCCAGCCACTTATCGCGCATTGTGTCATTGCCGTCTACTAGATGATAGCGGCGGGCCTTCCACAAATAATCCGCAATGTCCGTGGCCCGCGAGACGCTATGATGCTTGGTGGGAAAAGTATCCTGGGAGTCGCATATCCCTGCCTCTTCGCATTTCGCGAAATCCTCTGATTGCTCTCTGCGGAATGCGTCAGGGTATACAGACGCAAGCACGAGTACCTTTCTGTTTTTCAGGCCTAGTGCCTTTGCCACAGCGACAGCAATGTCCTTGTGCTGATTAGGACCCATCTGGAGGTCACCCGCTTGGGCTTGCTGGCAAGGGCTTAGGAGTTGGCGGCAAGTACCAGGGAGGCGTGTTAGCTATGATCTCCTCAACTTCCTGAGAATATGCCTGCCGGACGGCTGCTCGGCGCCTGTCATAAGGGGAGAGGATAGCGCCAAGGCGCTGCTGTGTTTCTGCATCAATGCTCTGTACATCTTCTTTGCACTGAATCTCCGCATTCTTTTGCGCATCTAGCAGTTGCTCTTTCTGTCGAGTTAGAAGAGCCAGGGGCCGACTAACTCGCCGTCGTCTCAGTTCATACTTGAAGTCTGCTACTCGACTCGCCAGATCCTCGAACAGAGGACGCCCCCACAGAACAGATACGATCGCGAGCACGACCAAAACGATGGTACCCAGCCCCGCCCATGTGCTGGTTGGACTTGACGGGTCTGCTTGCGTTATTTGTGTGAAAGAATAAGCTGTATACGCTGCCAATCCCAGCACAAGCGTGGAGAAGAGGAGATATACTAAGACAGCCAGGCGTCTGACAACCGTATCAGACAAGCCAGGACCGACTCCCTGTAACTCTTGCTCTAGCTCGCGACTGATGTGTGCTTCCTGTTCGTCGAGTTCTGTGAGCTGCGCGGCGAGGCTTTGCTTCTGGCGGCTAAGCTGCTCCGCCAGTGCCGATTTCTTGGCGGCCGCCTCCGCTTTGACGGACTGCTGTTGGGTACGTACCGCTTTGTCGCGTTGCTGTGCCTCCTCTATCTTTTGTAGCTTGGCAACTGCCTGCTGGAACATCTGGTCTATTCTCTGGCGGAACGGGGGATGGTATTGCGGGGCGTAGATCGCCTGCGCCGCATATAATGAGAGCAGATAGACCTGAGCCAACCACTGCTGCACACCTGCGGAGCTTAGGTCGAATTGATGGGAGGGTCGAGTTTCTACTGCCTGGCAAATGTGATCGGCTACATCGTGCGGTGGGATTTCCTCGCCCGGCTCCACCGCGGCAAAGGTTTGTGGCTTCGTATATAGTCCGCACAGCATTTCAAACTCTCGGCGGTCTTCGCTGTCGGCGGCCACATACGGGGACATGGCATCAGCGATGAAATGCAGGGCGATGCCCAGCCACTTATCGCGCATTGCAGCATTGCCGTCGAGATGGTAGCTGCGGGCCGCCCATAGATAATTCCTGATTTCCACGACCCGCAAGGGACTATTATGCCTGGCAGGAAAGCTATCCGCGGAGTCGTATATCCCGGTCTCGACGAGTCTGGTGAATTCCTCTCGGGAATCTTCCGTGCGCATCCGATCAGGATATGCCGACGCGAGCACCAATATCGTTGCGTCCTCGAGGCCGAGGGCATCAGCCACAGCCTGGGCAATTATCTTGTGTTGTGCGCCGTCCATCTCGAGTTCACCGCTTGCGGCTGGCAGCGACCCTCTTCCGCGCTTTCCCGTGGGTTTACTGGTGGATTGCGAAGGGATGACCTCAATAGGACGTCCGTCGCGACTGGCCGGCGACGGCCACAAAGAGTTACGATTGCGGACTGGGACGGCTTATGGTGCTTCCAGCCCGTAGCCGACGCCAGCGACAGTAATCAGTAAGGTGGGCTGTTGGGGATCGGATTCGATCTTGGTGCGCAGACGCCCGATGTGGACGTCCAGGCTGCGGCTGTTCACGCTGATCTCGCCAGCCCACACTTGGGCGATGAGTTCCGCGCGGGGTACGACCCGACCGGCGTGGCGCGCCAGGTAGGCCAGCAGGTCAAACTCTCGCGGAGTAAGCTGGACCGTCTGTCCGCCCAGCGTTACCCTGTGGCGGGCCAGGTCAATTTGCAGCGGGCCGATGGTTAGCTCGTTGGTTTCGGCGAGCGGCTGGCTGTATTCGGTAGCTCGGCGGATCTGGGCACGCAGATGAGTGATGATCTCGCGGGCCGAGAGCTCCGCCGGCAGGCATTCGTCCGCACCCCACTCGAGCACCGCCACGACGGTGTCCACGTCCGGCTCGGCGGCCAGGACTACGATCGGTGCTTGAACCTCCGCCCGGACCTGGCGCACTAGTTCGCCAGCGCGGCCGCCGATGACCTCAAGCTGGATCAGCAGTGCATCGAGGGGCTGCTGCAGAGCGGCCAGTAGATCGTCAGCCGACTGGACGCAGACCAAACTCACTGCGCCCCCGGCCATGCCAGTGGATGCCAGGGATCGAGCGAGTTCGTCTGAGGCTAACACTAACACTTGCTGGGCCATCCGGGAGCCTCCGAGCGCGATCAATGCCGCAGGGACCTTGCCAACTCAACTCTGTTGCCGGGTGTCAACTTTCTTGGCGTTCGATAAAATCAAGTACGTCGGAAAGCCGGAACCGCCGCTGGTTGCCCGGGGTTCGAAAGCACTTAAGCACCCCGCGCTTGGTATAGCGGCGTACCGTGGTGGGACAGACGCCCAGTAGTGTAGCCGTCTCGCTGAGCGTCAGGGTCGGGTCAAGCAGGCGTCCGATGAGTTCGTCGCGGCTCTCTTTGGCGCCAGGACCGCGCTCAGGGCGTCGCTCGGCACTATCCACCTCTACCTCCAGCGGTAAGCGCTGCTGGCGCGAGATGAGTGCCTGAAGGCGCCGGGCCTGGGCTTCGTCGGCCCGCTGGCTCACTTCCTCGGCGACCTGGAGTGCCTCGGCGCGGTGGTCACGTTCAGTGGCGGCGTCGGGTTCGGGTACATCGGCCTCGCCGGTGTCGCTCTTGGTTTTGGCTCGCTCTACTTGCTGCTCTCGATATTTGATCCACTCGTGCATCAGCATTGTTCGTCCGACACTCCTCTGCGCTATCCAGGTTACTACGCGGGCTAGCGGCGCAGCAAAAACACTACCAGCGTCACCAGCCCGCTGAGCAAGAGGCTCAGCACCAGACACGTTATCACCGGCAGATAGAACGTAAACCCGGGCCGCGTGATGACGATGTCACCCGGTAGCATCCGCCCTCCACGGGCCCAGTTGCCTGCTATCAACAGCAGCAGACCCAGAGCAGCCAGGGCCAGGCCGCTTACAAGCAGGAACTTCGCTGCTGTCTGCCAGGGACTGGGAGGCATTGGTGCGCGCCGCTTATCCCCTCCCGGCCCCGCCCGGTTCGGTTATATGCTGGCGCTCTTGATCCGCCTGCGCCCGGCGCTGCTGGGCAGTGGTCAGCAGGTTCGTGTCGCCGGTATCTAAGTAGATCTGAGCAGTTACCACGGCCTCGTGGGCGACGGCATAAAACAGTTGGCGCTGGGCATGGACCTCGCGCAGGCCCGCCGGCGGCTGGACCTGCTCGCCAAACTGCTTGATGCGCCCTATCTCGGCGGCACCTTCGGTCAGCGCCAGGTAGGCCTCTTCGCGGGCCACTGGTCCGCCTTCGATAAAAGCGGTAAAGAGTTGCCAGACGTTCTTCAACGTGTCCTGAATGGCTCCGTCCGCAGCCGAAAAAATCTTGCGATAGCCCGCTGCGGCGACCCTGCCCGGATTATCGAGTAGTTCTTCGGCCTGCACATAACAGTCAAAGGCCTCGCTGAACTGGCCCACTTCGGTATACATGCTGCCCAGGTGCTGATAGGCCAGCGCCTGAGTCGGTTTATCGCCCTGGACTACAAGCCGTCCGTAGGCTGTCTCCGCCAGTTCCAGCAGGTTACGCTCTCGGCAGGTATCCCCGAGGGCCAGCAGCAGCACGATGTCATTGGGGTTGGCGGCCACCCCCTGTTGGAGAATATTGAGGCTGCGCATCGGCCGGTTGTGTTGTTCGTACAGATGAGCCAGCCGCAGGTAGGCGTTCCGGCAGGAGCTGTTCTGCGCGATGGCCTCCTCGTATAGCTCTGCCGCCCGCTGCCACAGACCGCGCTGCTCCTCGATACTGGCCAGCAGCAGCCGGGGCTGGCAGAGGCTCTCGTCGAGGGCGATGGCTGCCTGGAGCATCTCCCGCTGCCTTTCAGTGTTTTGCATCTGGGCGTAAATCGCCGCTTTGAGCAGGACAACCTGGACACGATCCGCGCCGGCGCGCCGCGCGGCTTCCGCCAGTTCCAGGGCGTGCCCGGGCTGTCCGTCGGCCAGTGCAGAACGAGCCGGTGCCAACAGGCCAGGTTCCAGCTCAGCCTCTTCCTGCGGGCGAGGGGTGGCGATGGTGCCAGTGGTCAAGGTGACCCGGTCGGTGGGCAGCGCTGCCGGGCAGACCGCTGCCGCCAACAGCAGTGCCCAAAGCACTATTGCCAATACCCAGCACATCTGCGCAGGTTTTAACCTCCGCTGTGCTGCTTGCATATCTCTATCGCTTTCTCGATTGATTCGATGGCTGTCTGCTTGGCCGCAGCGGTGGACGGATCCCGTTGAATCTCCTCGCTAAACTGCTCCTTGGCGGCCTCATATTTGGGAATGGCCTGCTCGTACTTGCCCTGTGTGCGCAGGGCGTAGGCCTCGGCGCGCAGCTTTGTGGCGGAGGGCCCGGCAGTGCTAGTTACCGGCGGCTCAGCGGCCCAGATGTTGATCAGAGGCTGTTCGGGAGTGCCCTGGTCCACCGGAGGCAACGGCGCAGTGGCCTCGGCAGTTATCTCCGAATCCTCTGCGGGTTGGGTAGTCTTGTCTTCCAGGAAGGCCAGCGGGTCTTGCTCCCCCTCGGGCAACGGATTAGGCAAGTCTCCTTCCCGCTCGCGTGGGGGTAGGGGGACAACTCGTCTGGGCGCGCCTCCCCGCGCGCCTGCGGCAGATGCGTCAGTTGGCTTTGGACCAATCTGAATCGGGGCGAACGGGTTGAGTCGGGGCTCGAGGGATACTTTCCCACCCATGCTGCGGTTCTCTCGATCCAGCGCTGCCAGACGGCCCTGGTAGGCCTTAGCATAGAGCTGGCGCGCCTGGCTATTGCCTTTCTTAATATTGTAGGCTTCTCGGAAGGCCAACATGGCGCGGTCGAAGCGCCCTTCGGCGAGTAGTCTTTCCCCTCGGGTGATGGCGGCGGCAAATACCTGCTCCTTGTGTTCTTGCGCGAGGCGGACGTTGCGCGACTTGATTACGAACATGGCGGCCACTGCCAGGAGCAGAAGCGCCAGGGAAGCCGCCAGGACCACCGTGGCCCAGCGGTTGAGCGACCGAATACGTCGCATCTCTTCATCCTCGAGGCTCTCGGGTTGCTCCGCCGCCAATTGTTCCCGCAATGCCCGAATCTTCTCTTTTTCCGAGTTGCGCTCGGGCTCCAGAACGACCACCTGTTCATAGGCCTGCAGCGCCAGATGCGGGTTGCCGTTCTCCTCTTCGGCCATCCCCAGCAGCTCGTATGCGGCGACGTTTTGGGGCTCGCGGTCAATTACCTCGTGGCAGAGGCCCGCGACCTCGCGGCTCTTGCCCGCCAGTAGCAGTTCAGTCGCCTGGCGCAGGATAGTGCCTGACCATTCCGAGGTCACTGCGGGCATTTGTGCGGTGTCATCCGGTGCCGGCGAGTCCTCGGCCTCGCCCTCGCTGAGGACAGCCAGACACGTCGCACAGGTCGTGGCGTCGTCGGCATTGGGCGCGCCACATGCTGGGCAGATTATCATTGCTGCGTACCTCCCCTGGGCCTTGCTAAGCACAGTCTAGCTTTGCTGCGCTTTGCCGGCCACTCTTGCACAGATTGCCAGGCTAATTCTACCCCAGCAAACGCACCACTGTCAAGCTCCGGGCCGGGCCAGAGTGCCCTCACACTTGCCACGGGTGCGGCCCGTGGCGTATAATCGTGCCAGGATGACTGCTGTGTCAGTGGCGCCGCTTAACACATTAGCGTCAGGTGAGGTATATGAGTGAGCGAAAAGCTGAGATAGTCCGCGAAACTGCAGAAACCACAATATCATTGGAGCTGACCGTGGACGGTCGGGGTGATTGCGAAATCGCCACGGGCGTCGGCTTCTTTGACCACATGCTGACGCATATCGCCAAGCACGGCTACTTCGACCTGAAGGTCCGCGCTGAAGGCGACCTGGAAGTGGATGCCCACCACACCGTCGAGGACGTGGGGATCGTCCTGGGCCAGGCGCTACGTGAGGCGGTCGGTGATAAGCGCGGTATGGTCCGGTTCGGCTTGGCGGCCTGCCCGATGGACGAGGCGTTGGTGGTCGCGGCGCTGGACTTCGGCGCCCGGTCGTACCTGGCCTACAATCTCAAGCTGCCGACGGCCCGCGTCGGCGAGTTCGATACCGAGCTGGTACGGGAGTTCTTTGCGGCCCTCGTCGCCAACGCTGGCATCAGCCTGCACCTGACCCAGCAGGCCGGGATCAACACGCACCACATCATCGAGTCCGTGTTCAAGTCCTTTGGCCGGGCGCTGGACCAGGCCACGCAGCTTGACCCGCGCAGCACCGATGTACCCTCAACCAAGGGAAAGCTGTAATTCGGTTGGCTGGCAGCTACAATCTTCTCCAGGTAGGTGGTCTGCCGTGGAACCGCTCAGGATAAAGTCATCGAGGGAGTATCCGTCCCGCGTGCGGGTGCACAATCCCGAGCGCAAAGAGGGCGAGGGTCTAACAGAGCTGGAACGCCAGGCCCAGATTATGGGCGTCGAGGGTACTGCTCAGGAGCGTAGCGCTTACTCGGTCGGCTATTACGAGTACGAGGCGCCATTCAACTACCCCAACGTCCGGGTTGACTACGGGCGCGAAGGCACCGGCACCGGACCGCACCCCGATGGCGTCGAGCTGGATATCCCGCCGTTCGGTGCTATTACGATTGCAGAGGAAGAGCCGGTCATCGCCGTCGCGGTAATCGGCAGTCCCTGCACGCCGCCGGGGACGATATATGTGTGGGGCGAGCCGGTGGAATGGAAGTATGGCCGCACGGGCGTGAAGTTCAAGCAGACCAACCTGTGGGGTGAGCACCTCTACCAGTGGACGCCCGACTCGGCCTTCGATGAGGGCAGTCGCCATGCCGGCCTGTGCAGCGCTTATTTTGAGATTCCTGACTGCAACAAGGTCACCATCATGGGCGCTGGTCAGTTGGACGTGACGGTCGGCCCCGGCGAGGGTCCCAACGTGCCGTTGGAGAATCGCGAGGGCTGGTGGAATGACGCCCACTTCAACATCCGCACGGTGCGAATAACCGTGCGTCTGCCGGCAAGATGAACAGGAGGGCATAGCATAATGAGACCTGCCTTGCACACGGTAAGCTACGCCGGGGTCTGGCCGGGCCAGGCGCGGCTGACGTTGGCCGAGACGATTCAGCGTGCCGCTAAGCTCGGCTTCGAGGGTGTTGAGATCGTCGCCAAGCGCCCGCATCTGTCGGTGCTTGACTATGACGATGAGGACCTCAAGCGCCTCAAGGAGCAGATGGCCACGCTGAGCATCGAGTGTGCGGCAATGGCCGGATATACTAACTTCAGCGCGGACGCTGACCACCCGGATATCCCACTGGGCGAGATGCAGATTGCCTACGTCACGGAGCTCGCGCGCATCGCCCAGCAGCTCGGCGGCGAGATTATCCGCGTCTTCACCGCGTATCGGCACGAGAAGCTCAACCACGGGCAGACCTACGAGCGGTGCGTCAAGGGCCTGCGTGAGTGCGCGCAGCGGGCGGCAGATTACGGCTGCACGATTGCCGTGCAGAACCACCACGGCTTCGCCGCGCACTACGAGTCAATGTACGACCTGATTATGGATATTGACGAGGCGAACTGCCGGGCGGCGTTTGACGCCTGGTCGCCGACGCTGCACGGCGACGATATCGTCGCGGCGGCCAAGAAGATGGCGCCGATCACCTGCTACACGACCTGCGCCGACTACCAGTATCGCCCGCAGTTCCAGTACCACCCTGATGTGGTCAACTACACGCCGCTGCCGGCCTTCGTGCAGATGGTGCCGATGGGCGAGGGGATGATTGACTACGAGGGCTTCCTGAACGCGCTGCGCGACGGCGGCTATAACGGCTGGGTAGCGTTTGAGATGTGCGCGCCGCTGCTTGGCGGCGGCTCGCTGGATAACCTCGACAAGTACGCCAAGGGCTTTATCAAGTATATCAAGCCGTGGCTCGGTAAGTAGCCTGGCCACGAAACGTCGCCGGGAGGCTAGTCAGTCCCGATGCTAGTAATTCCCGCAATTGATCTCTCTGAAGGTCAGGTAGTACGCCTGGCGCGGGGGGATATGAACGAGAAGACCGTCTACAGCGACGATCCGGTCGCGATCGCCCGGCGCTGGGCCGACGAAGGCGCGCAGATTCTGCACGTCGTGGACCTCGACGGCGCGATTGGTGGACAGTTGGCGAATCTCGACGCCGTTGCGGATATCCTGGCGGCGGTCAGCGTTCCGGTTGAGTTGGGCGGCGGCTTGCGAACGGTGAAGGACGTGCGACGGGTGCTGGGGATCGGCGTGCAATGGGCGATAATGGGGACCGCTGCGCTGCGCGACCTGCGCGAGCTGGAAGGGGCGCTGGCGGAGTTCGGCGACCGGATTATCGTGGGCATAGACGCCCGGGACGGCAAGGTGGCTGTGGAGGGCTGGACCGAGGGCAGCGAGGTGGAAGCGGCGGGGTTTGCGCGAGAGATGGAGCGGCTGGGCGTGGCGCGGCTTATCTGCACCGACATCGCCACCGACGGGATGCTGACCGGCCCGAATCTGGCCGCGATGCAAGAGTTCTGCGAGGCGGTTGAGATTCCGGTCATCGCCTCGGGCGGCGTAAGCAGCGTCGAGGACGTGCGGGCGCTGCGCGAACTGGAGCCGCTGGGGTTGCTGGGCTGCATCGTCGGCCGGGCGCTGTACACAGGGGACCTGTCGCTGCCTGAAGCAATCGCAGCGGCAGAGTGATGGGCTGCCTGCTGAATACTTATTATGACCCTGGGCCCTTGACATTATTGCTGTGACATGGTAGTATATAGGAGATTATGGGAGGTTAAGAGAGTGGCAAAGGCAGCGATAAATGACAAGCGGTGGCTCAGCCCCGGCGAAGCGGCTGAGTACCTGGGCGTGGCGGTG
>JALGTU010000105.1 GCA_029821195.1 Candidatus Zipacnadia bacterium | reverse complement strand
CTTCAGGGTCACCTGGCCCGACACTCGCTGTTGCGTCTCGGCAATGAACGCGTCAATGGCCTCGCGCAGCGGCGTGTACCACAGCCCGTAGTAGACCAGCTCGGCGTAGCGCAGTTCCAGATAGGGCTTGAAGTGTATTGTCTCGCGGTCGAGCGTCATTGAC
Source organism: Candidatus Zipacnadia bacterium (assembly GCA_029821195.1). GTDB lineage: Bacteria > Armatimonadota > Zipacnadia > Zipacnadales > Zipacnadaceae > JALGTD01. Next base: position 9,430 of record JALGTU010000105.1, on the reverse strand, counting down.
TCGAGATCGCGGTGTGCGGCGAGCAGAATGGTCGCCGCCGGTGCTTCGTACAGCTCCCGCGACTTGATGCCGACGAGACGGTTTTCGAGCATGTCAATGCGTCCGACTGCGTTCTCGCCGCCCAGCGCATTGAGACGACTGATCAGTTCTGGGCCGGGTAGCTCATCGCCATCCAGCGCCACCGGTATACCCCGCTCAAAGGTGATCTGCACGTAGGCGGGGTCATCGGGGGCGTGAGCGATGCTCCTGGTCCACTCCCACGCATCCTCCGGCGGCTCACGGCTGGGGTCCTCGATCAGCCCGCATTCGATGGAGCGGCCCCAGAGGTTGGTGTCAGTCGAATACGGACTTTCCTTGCCCACCGGCACGGGGATGCCGTACTGCTGCGCGTATTCGATTTCTTCTTCGCGTGTCATTCCCCATTCGCGCGCCGGAGCGATGACCTTCAGGCTGGGGTCAATGGCCGCATAGGTGACCTCGAAGCGCACCTGGTCGTTACCCTTGCCGGTGCAGCCGTGGGCGACGAATTCGGCGCCGTACTGGTGGGCGGCCTCCACTTGAGTCTTGGCCAGCAGTGGTCGGGCCAGCGCGGTAAAGGCCGGGTATCTATGCTCGTACATCAAGTTGGCGCCAATGGCTCGAACGAGGAAATCGTCGAAGAACTCCTGCCGGGCATCAACAACGAGCGACTCTACCGCGCCCACATCGAGCGCCTTCTGCCGAATCGCCTCATAGTTCTTCTCTTCGCCTACGTCCACCGCCAGAGCGATTATCTCCACATCGTAGTTCTCGGCGATCCACTTGACAGCCACGGAGGTATCGAGGCCACCCGAATAGGCCAGTATGCACTTGCTCATTGCACGTAAACTCCTTATCAGTTCACAGTTAGTACGTCAATTGCTGTCGGGCCTTAGCTTGCGGAACTGGAATTCGCCCGCTGACGCGTAGTTGTGGTGAAGTTTCTGCTCAATCTGCACGACCACGGCGTAGCCACGGTCAGGATTATAACTGTCCAGAGGCAGCTTGTAAATGCCGTCGGGCGTGGGAATATAATGTATCGTCACGCGGTGATCGTCAACGGTTTCTTCCCGCGTGTCGTCGGGAGTACCTTTGGGGTATGATACCAGCGCTACGCGGTGTATTGTTGGGCTTAGCCAGCCACTGGCAGACATCGGCGTGAGGATGTAGGCTCCGGGTCCATCAAGCTGGTCGCTCACATCCATACGCATTTCCTGACGGGGATTATCCACGAACTGCTCATTCTGCCACTTGCCAATAATCGTCGTCCGGTAGAGCTTGTCTTTGTCCTCGAACCCCAACTTCTCCATAAACTGCCCCACACTGCCCGCGTAGGTATCCAGGAGCTGGATTGTGTAATGAAACCAGTGATCATCTTTCCCCTTCAGTTGCGGAGCGGCTGCTGCTGACCACCGGGGGTAGAGTTCAATGGCGGTTTCAGTCGCTTGTGAGAAGAGGTCAAACTCGTGCTGGGCGGCGGCGCGGTCCTCGTCTTTTACTCCCTCGGTTCCGTGAACGAGTTTGCTCAGTTCCCAGAACGATTTCATAACCTGCGCGTACGCCTGAATAATCCTGGTCTCCAGGATGAAACCCTCGTCGCCGATTTCATTTGCAAGCACCAGCGCAGCATCGCAGCGGGCGAGGTCCTCGGTAAACTGCTCCTCACTTGTATAGTCGCGGAAGACATGTTCGCCTATCTTCCGAGGCTGCACCAGGAAGTGTTCAACCGGTGTGCTCCGCGTAAACGCCGGGAAATTACAGCCGTATATATGCCAGCTTACCGGACTGAGCAGTTCGGACCAGTCACCAAATTTCTCCGGCTGGTTGATACCGTGGCGTAGGGCGTATGAAACGGCGAACTCCCGTGGCGAGCGCCCGTGGGCATTCCAGGACCATTCCTGGGCGGCTTCGACATTGCCCTGGTAGTACCAGTTGTTGGGCGTGACATAGGCCATCAGCCCGCTCAGGCCTTTATCCACAAACTCGGTCATGCGGTAGTTGACAAAAGACGGATTGGTAAACGGGCCTACCGCTACATAGGTGATGCTGAGAATCGGTACCACTGACAGCCAGCCGCCCTGCTGGGCGTATTCCGCCAGGCCCGGGTAAATCATCGGGATGTGGCGGACGTTGTATGTTAGCCCACCGTGATAGTATATCGCCTTAACACCGTCCGGCAGCATCGCCAGCAGCTTGTCATTGTCCGGGTAGCTGCCCTGAGTAAGCAGGATGCGCAGTCCCAGGTCCGGGTAGGTCTTCTTGACTTCTTGCCAGGCATCCAAGAAGACCTGGGTCTGCAAGACCCACCAGTTATGCTGCGAGCACTGCTCGCAGTTGCAGATCACGGTATGTTCGGTCATCCATACTGACACCTCGTCCACACCCTCTATGGAGGCCAGGGCAGTCATCCAGTCCACGTAGAGCTGTTTGGTCTCCGGTTCAGAGAAACACATCGCGCGCGGCTTGTCGGGGTTCTTCTGCAGATGTGGATAGATCGGAAACACCTTGCGACTGAAGCCCTTGGGGTGGGCGATGTAGGGGAGGACCTTTATGGCGTAAGAGCGCCCCTGGGTCATCAATTCTTGGTTAAAGCGGACGTGCAACACCCGCTCTGCATCAATGCTGAACTTGGAATGCGTCTCAATGAGGTTGAACTTGCCCTCACCAAGCCACTGAAGTTGATCTTCAGTGATATTGCCCCACTGGCCGCGCTCTTCCATATCCGGCCAGTCCACGATTTCGCAGACCGGAATTGCCACCGTTGCTGCCTCGTCGCTGCCCTGAATCATTGGGGCCAGAAGCTGCTTGAGCGTCAGCGCAGCGTAGTAGGTACCCACGTCGGTATTAGCGCCGCAGTATAGCCCGGTGACATGCCCTTGGGCATCTCGCGTTGGCTTGATGAAGTAGGCCTGGTCGGCGTTGGGGCGCTGGCCAATAGTCTCCGCATCTGTGTCGCGCCGGCGCAGGTCAATGACAAATCCGCCGGTCGCTGCTGTCCCGGTTGCCTCTTTGAGCAGTCCGGTGAGCTGCTCGGCGGCGCGCTGATCCAACTGGGTTGGCTCAGCGCCGCTGAGAACCTGGATACTGCTTACGGCCACGACCACCTTGCCGCTGATCTCGACCTGGTGAGGCAGGGGATGCAGCCACTGTATCCAGGCAGCAGCTTCAGTCTGGGAAATGGGCTCAACATCATAGGTGGCCGCCAGGGAACGGGTGACCCCAATAGCAAGGACTACGATTACCACCATTGCCACTTGAATAGCTACTCTCATCGCCAATCTCCTTACCGTTTTTGACGTGTCTCCGATCGGGACCGGCACTCCTCGTACGGGTGCTTGCTTCAGCCACAATGTAGATTCCGCGCGTATTGTGGTTGGACCTCTTGACAATTGCAGTTGTGGCTGTACAATATGACTCCACCTGGCGCAGTCAGGGCTATCAGGCAACAACGAGACCGTGCTGGCAGAAAAGCATGCCGATGCAACAATGCAGAGATGGTCAGAGATTCGGACTGGACCTGGCGGACAGTCTGTTGGCGGAGGTGGGGGATGTACCTCAGTCCCGTCTGCACACAGATGTGGAATCCATCTGTAAGGCCTACGAAGCGATAAGGCCCGTGGCGCGAAGGCTAGGGGTAGCTCCCCCCGTGCCGCGAATAGCCGGGTTCTGTTATACCCATCTGGCAGCTTTGGGCTGCGAGGTGGTCTATTCGGAGTACGCAGAGCCTACGGTCCGCCCCTTGATCCATAGGCCCGAAGATATTGATGAATTGCAGGAACCGGAGGACTACTTGGCAGCGGAGGTAATTCAGCAACGAATCGGGGTCTGTGAGCAATTGCGCGAGCGCTACCCGGAAAGCCCCGGCTTTATCGGTCATCTCCTGGAGGGGCCGATAACCACGGCGGTTATGGTAATGGGGCCTTCGTTTTTCACCTTACCCTACGATGATCCGAAAAGAGCGCATGCACTCCTGGAGTTCTGTACGCAGAGCGGGCTGAACTATGCCGGCGCGATCTGCGAATACTTCGGTACTCCGATTAAGCGTGGGCCTAATGGCTTCCCCGATGACTTCGGGGGCATGTTCCCCCCCACTGTTTTCCAAGAATTTGTGGTGCCCTATTGGGAGAGGATTTTTCGAGGGCTGCAAGCCACCACCAGATCGCTGCACAGCGAACTACTGCGCGTTGAGCATCTGCCTTTCTTGACGCGGTTGAAGGTGGACTATTTTGACCCTTGCGCTGATCAGTACCTGACGCCCGAATTGCTATCTGAGTATTGCCCCTGCCAGTTTACTTGCACCATCCTGCCTAAGCATGTCCACAATTTGTCGAAGCGACAATTAGAAGAAATGTATAGGAAAATGGCTGGGCACCGGCCTTATTGCATCAATATGTCTATGGAGAGACTGGAGGAGGAACCGAAGGTCAAACATCTGCTAGAGGTAGCACGTGGCCTAGCAGATTAGTGAGGGCGATGCCCGCTGTCCTGTAGTTGCGGGGGCGAGCTCTATAGGCGGGAGTAACGTAGGCGCAGATAGGTGTTTTGCTCAAAGAGGCCTTGACAATTGCAATTCTGGCTGTTATAATATGGTTTAGCACTCAGCCACAGAGAGTGCTAAGCAGCTAAGCGACACGTTTCATGTAGAGTCGTGTGGCCAATTCGTCTGATAGAAGGTGGTGTAAGCGTCATGCTCGAACCGCTGGGAAATCGTGTGCTGGTGGAGCCCAGTGAAGCCGAAGAGAAGAGCGCCGGTGGCATTCTGCTGCCGGAATCGGCCCAGGAAGCGCCCGCCGAGGGCAAGGTGATCGCTGTCGGCCCCGGCAATGTGCTGGATAATGGCGAGCGGGCCGAGATGAGTATCAAAGAGGGAGACGTCGTTATCTACCGGAAGTTCGGCGGCACGGAAATCACCGTTGACGGTAAGGATTACGTACTCGTCGAGGAAGACTCGGTGCTGGCCATTAAGAGTTAGGTCAGTCGCCGAAAGATTTCACTACAAGGAGGAAACAATATGCCTGCGAAGACAATTGCTTTTGACGAGGAAGCGCGGCGGGCGCTGGAGCGCGGGATTGACCAGGTAACTAACGCGGTAAAGGTAACGCTGGGGCCCAAGGGCCGCAACGTTGTGCTGGAGAAGAAGTGGGGCGCTCCGACCATCACCAAGGATGGCGTTACCGTTGCCAAAGAGATCGAGCTGGCGGAGAAGTACGAGAATATGGGCGCCCAACTGTGCAAGGAGGTCGCCTCCAAGACCAACGACGACACCGGCGACGGGACGACGACGGCCACCGTGCTCGCCCAGGCGATTGTCAAAGGTGGCCTGCGCAATGTTGCTGCGGGGGCGAATGCCATGCTCATCAAGCGGGGCATTGAACGCGCCACGGAGGTGGCCGTCGGAGAAATCGCCAAAGTCAGCCATCCACTGGAGACCAGTGAGGAGATCGGCTTTGTCGCCGGGATCGCGGGCAACGATCCCGAGATCGGCAAGCTTATCGCCGACGCGATGGAGAAAGTAGGCAAGGACGGAGTCATCACGGTTGAGGAGTCGAAGGTCGGACGTACCGAGATCGAAATCGTCGAAGGTATGCAGTTCGACAAGGGGTACGTCTCTCCGTACTTCGTGACTGACGCGGATACCATGCAGTCTGTGCTGGAAGACCCGTACATTCTCACTTTCGAGAAAAAGATCTCCTCGGCGGCGGACGTTGTGCCCTTGCTTGAGAAGATCGCTGGCGCCGGCGCCAGCCTGCTGGTAATCGCCGAGGATATCGAAGCGGAAGCCCTGGCGACGATGGTCGTCAATAAGATGCGCGGGAGCCTGCCTTCGGCAGCCGTTAAGGCCCCGGGCTTCGGGGATCGGCGCAAGCGCAACCTCGAGGATATCGCCATCCTCACCGGGGGCACCTTCATCTCGGAGGATCTGGGCCTGAAGCTCGACAGCGTTACGCTTGAGGAGCTCGGACGGGCCGAGCGCGTTGTGATTACCAAGGACGATACCACCATCATCAACGGCGCCGGCGGTGACGACGAGATCAGTGCGCGTATCGCGCAGATTCGCCGCGAGATCGAAGACACCGACTCGGACTATGACCGCGAGAAGCTCGAAGAGCGATTGGCCAAGCTGGCCGGCGGTGTAGCGGTTATCAAGGTCGGTGCGGCTACCGAGGTCGAACTTAAGGAGCTCAAGCATCGCTTTGAGGACGCACTCTCGGCCGCTCGCTCGGGTATCGAAGAGGGTATCGTGGCGGGTGGCGGCGTGGTGCTAGCGCGGGCCAGCCAGGCGCTGGCTGACCTCGAGGTGGACGGCGCTGACGAGCAAACCGGCGTGCAGATCGTCAAGAATGCCCTGGTCGAACCCCTCAAGCAAATCGCCGAAAACGCCGGCTTCGAGGGGAGCGTTGTGCTGCAGGATGTACTGGAGAATGACGATCCCAACTTCGGCTTCAACGCGTTGACCGAGGAGTATGGCGACCTGACCAGCGACGGAGTGGTTGACCCGGCCAAGGTCGTGCGCTGTACGCTGGAGAATGCCGCCAGCATTGGCGCACTGGTCCTGACCACCGAGGCGGTCATAGCTGAAATACCCGAGGAGAAGCCCGCGCCTGCTGGAATGCCCGAAGACTACATGTAGAGACTACACACGGACATATCCGAGAATAGGGAAAAGGCCGGCCTATCGGGGGCGGCCTTTTCTTTTTTGGGCAAGAGGAACCGAACGTTTGCTGGGGAAATTTGTATATATAGGTGGTACGGCGAGCAGCGGGGCACTGAGTCTAGTCCCCCGGGAGGTACGTGACGGTGTTTGACCGGCGGTCGGAGCGAGAGATTCAGCGAGACATCGCGGACGCTAAGGCGACGCGCGTCGGTCAGTTGGCGACGGCCGCGCAGCAGATAATGGAGGTGCTGCGCGCTTATACTCGCCTCGTTGAGTTTCTGATCGTCATAACCATTATTGTTGCGGCCATCTGCGTGCTTTGGCCGCGGTATCTGCAAGCCAGGCACAGCGCCCTGGTTACCACGTGTCTGGAGAAGCTCAACGAATTGGGCCACGCCATGGAGATGTACAACACCGACTACCATGCCTATCCTGAGGCCAGCATGTGGTACAAGGCCGTCGGGGACTATCTGGGGCCATTTGAGGATGCCAAGGTCAAGCCCTTCAAGTGCCCGGCCGACCACACCGCTGCGCCGACGTCTTATTACTACCTGGATGCATCCTTGCTTTCTGAGGAGCAGGCCGATTGGCCTCTCACTGAAATACCGATGCTCGTTGATGAGTCCTACCACGCCAACAAAGCAACGGTCCTGTGGTACGACGGTCACCAGAATGCGCTCGATAAGCTGGATTGGCTGAATCTGCGCATCAACATCCTGCACTTGCACCGTACACCCAAGCACCCGGAGGCGATGTGTTTCCTGCCGGCTTCCCCGGCGGAAGATGACATCATGGGCGGAGCTATGCCACCGTAGGACCAAGCTCGGTTTCTGTTCAAGAAGGCACCAGCTTCAGTAGGACAGGCGTCTCGCCTGTCCCGGATTTGCGCGTTCCTCGGACAGGCGCGACGCCTGTCCTACCAATTCGACGTACAATAAGGCTTTCTGCGCACAACCCACAGGGGCCAATGAAAGCAAGAGATCAGGCCGCGCGGCAACTGCAGCGCGAACAACTTAGGGGGCCGGGTCGTCAACTAGCCGAGTACAGAAGCCCTTTGGGAATAAAGCAAGACAGGGGACTATGCCCCAGCATAGAGTAGTGGTCACCGGCCTCGGTGCGGTTACCCCCTTGGGCCTGAATGTTGCGGACTTCTGGCGGCGGCTGATCAGCGGGCAGCGAGGGATCAAGCGGATAGCCAGGTTTGATCCTGCCGGTCTGCGTAACGAACGGGCCGGTGAGATTGCTCGATGGTCGTTCGGCCCTCAGCAGTTCGGCCTGACCGAGGACCCCGACGAGGCCATGCAGTTTCTGCTCCTGGCCGCCGAGGAGGCCATTGGCGATGCCGCATTGCCTGGGGCGGAGATTAGCTGTGCCGGGCTGATTCTGGGCACGAACTTCGGCGGTGCTTCAGGCTGGGAGCAGTACGTCGCCAGTCTGCTAGCGAACCGGCCTGACGCCCAGGATTTTGACGCTTTTCGCTTTGATTCGGCGCTAGACCACTGCTGCAGGCACTGGTCGCTGACAGGCCCCACCAGCTTGATTTCCAGCGCTTGTGCTTCCGGCTCGGCGGCCCTGGGATATGCCTGCGATTTGATTCGCCACGGCTACGCCAACGTCATGCTGGCGGGTGGCTTTGACTGTCTGGCGCCCTCCCATCTGGCAGGGCTGAGCGTATTGCGCACCATCACTGCCGACGATATCCATCCCTTTGCTGCGACTCGCTCGGGGACGATGTTCGGCGAAGGAGCAGCAGTGCTGGTGCTGGAGGAATACGATCGCGCCATCAGCCGAGGGGCGCGCATATGCTGCGAAGTCAGCGGCTGGGCGCAGAACAATGACGCGCACCACCTTACCGCGCCGCACGAGACGGGCGACGGAATCCGGCGGGTGCTGAGCTCTGCGCTGGCCGATGCGGGCGCGCTGCCCGGTGGCGTGGATTACATCAATGCGCACGGCACAGGAACACAGTACCACGACCCGGCGGAGACACGGGCAATCAAGGCCGTGCTGGGCGAGCATGCTTACGAGATTGGGGTCAGCTCGATCAAGGGGGCTATCGGCCACCTGATGGGGGCAGCGGGGGCAGTTGAAGCGGTAGCGACTGTGCAGGCGGTCCAGGACAACGTCGCCCCGCCGACGGTGAACTACGACGTGCCCGATCCGGACTGCGATCTGGATTACATACCGAATGAAGCGCGGGATATGGCCATTTCCTGCGCGGTCAACCTGTCTTCCGGGCTGGGCGGGAGCAACGCTGCGGTAGTTTTCCGCGCCCTCTGAAGCAAGCAAAGTGATTATGTCTGGTCTCTCAGGAGAGCAGGTCGTCATTACAGGCGTCGGGCCGATTAGCGTGATTGGCACCGGCCGGGAAGCATTCTTCGCCGCGCTACAGAGCGGTGACAAGCTCGCTGCGGAACCCGGGCCGCTGGGCGTCGAGGACTTCGTGGTCGAAGACTACCTGACCAGCGAGAAGACTTATCTGGACCGCTGCTCCGAATTTGCCCTGGCCGCCGCGGCCCTGGCCCTGGATGACGCGCAATTGAGCTGGCGCGGCGGCCCGCACCCGCGCTGGGGGTTGGCCCTGGGGACCGCTTTTGGTTGCCTGGACTCGATGCTGAACAACACAATTCGGGTCCAGAGCAAGGGGCCGCGGTTGGCCTCGCCAATCATCTTCATGCACTCGATGGCGAATTCCCCGGCCAGCCTGGTAGCTATTGAATACGGCCTGGCAGGGCCGAACCCCACATTCTGTGACGG
>JALGTU010000104.1 GCA_029821195.1 Candidatus Zipacnadia bacterium | reverse complement strand
ACAATCGTTAGACGGTCAATCCCGCGAAACACGCACAAGTCGAGACCTCGTTGAGCGGTCTCGAGAGACCTGTCCCGTGCCTCTTCGTAGCAAGACAGCGTGGGACCGCGAGCAACCACACACCGTGAATGCTTGCGGGCCTCTACAGTCCATCCACCGCCAAGAGGCTCGGACAAATCTGCCTTTGGGCATCTATCCAGCACAAATACTCCGCCCGAGTTTACCGTGCCCTCGTCTTCGAGAATGACTATGCCGTCGCAATCTGCCATTTTGCCTTCCTTTCCTGTGCCGTCCGTCATCATACTATAGTGTGTCCTATACACTCAAAGCTTCGGCCACAGCCTGTCGCTGCTCTTTGGGTAGGGTAGCCAATGCTTTAGCCAGTCGTTGTACTTCCTCTGGGTCTGCCGCCCAGGCTGCGGTGCTACCGACCAGTGCCCAGCCGACCGCAATACCCATCATGACCGTCAACAGACGACGCATACTGCACATCCCGGATATCTCCCTGATCCGAGTGCGCGACTACCTTAGCCCCATCGCCCTACGGTTCGACGCCGCAGCGACCTGCTTCTCCGCCAGGAGGAGTTATTGCGCCGACAAGAGAATACTGTAACACAATAAGCCACGTCAGAAATGCCGCTGTGCAGGAGGTAACGGGTTATGACCTCAGTCGTGCTTGAGTTCGGCCGAGGCGTAGTGGAGTTTGAGCTCGCCGAGGAGCAGTTCTTAGGAGATGTGCAGCCACGACCCGTGGCCGTAGTAGACGACGTGCCGGCCGCAGTCGGCAAGACCATCGCCGACCCAATTGGGGGCAAACCGCTGGCGGATATGGCCGCTGAGGCCGACAGCGCGTTGATAATAACGGTGGATTATACGCGACCGTCGCCCCGGCCACTGCTCGAGCCAGTTCTGGAGGTCTTGGAGCAAGCTGCGATCCGGCCGACCATCGCCATTGCCACCGGCCGCCACCGGCTGATGACTGAGGAGGAAATCGTCGAACATCTGGGGCCGGAGATCTGCGCGGCCTACCCGGTTATTCAGCATGATGCCTTTGATCCGGCAGTCCACGTGAACCGGGGCCAAACCTCCCGGGGTACGCCGATCAAGGTCAACCGCATGGTCCTGGAGCACGATCTGGTAATCGGGGTCGGGATCATCGAGCCCACTTATCTGGCCGGGTTCTCGGGCGCTCGCAAGCTGATTATGCCGGGCATCGCCTGGCACGAATCTATAGACGCCAATCACTACCTGATTACCGACCCGCACTCGCGCGTGGGCGTGCTCGACGGCAATCCCATCAGTGAAGATATGGAGGAGTTCGCGCGGGACCTGCCCCTGGATTTCATCGTCTATGCCGTCGTCGGGCCGAATGACGAGACCACGGCGATAGTGGCTGGCGATCGCTACCAGGCCCACCGCGCAGGCTGCAAGCTTTCCGAACAGATCTTTCGAGTCGAGGCACCCCGGGCTGACATAGTCATTGCTTCCGCCGGTGGCTATCCCTACGATTGTGACCTGGTCCAGGGGAAGAAGTCAGTCATTGCGGCGTCTGAGCTGGTCAAGCCCGGTGGGGCGATCATCATTGTTTCCGAGACGGAAGAGGGCTGGGGCGCCGAGGAGGCCTTTGAGCGATGGGTCAAAGAGCTCACGCCTGAAGAGATACTTCAGCAAGCTATGAAAAAGGACCTGTTCTGCCTCGGCGCTAACGGAGCCATGATACTGGCTAAGCCCGTGGTCAATCGTCAGGCGCAGATCATCGCCCTTACGGGGGAGGATTTTGTCCGCGAACTGGACGACACGTTCATTCACGCCACCTCTGATCCCCAGCAGGCCCTGGCCTGGGCACGGGAGCACGCCGGCGCCGATGCCACCATCGTAGCCGTGCACAAGGCCCGCCGGCTTATCGTTGAACCACTACCGGCTTGAAAGCCCCAACGCACGACTGCAGCCTGAACGCCCGCTGTGTGCGGGCAGGTCATACCGGACCTGACGCGAAAACACTCAGGTGGTATCCGTATCAGCCCGGAACAATCTACGCAGGGAGCGGGTACGATGAAGGTCGTCATCGCCCAGATGAATCCCGTCGTGGGAGATATCTCCGGCAATGCCGCGCGGATCAAGAATACCGTGGCTGAGTGCGCTGCCGAGCCACCCGACCTGCTGGTCTTCCCTGAGCTCTTCCTGACAGGATATCCGCCCAGGGACCTGCTGCAGCGGCCGTGGTTTATCGCCCAGGTCCAGGAGGCCGTCGCTGAGTTGATTCAGGCCTCGGCCCAGTACCCGCAGACCGGGATACTCTTTGGCGCTGCCCTGCCTACGAACAAGAGCACCGGTCGAGGGCTGTACAATTCCGCCCTGCTGGCCTATCGAGGGCAGTTGCTTGGCGTTCAGCATAAGTCCCTGTTGCCGACTTATGATGTCTTCGACGAAGCCAGATACTTCGACCCGGCCCCGGATGTGCAGGTTATCCCCTTCAAAGATGAGAAGCTCGGCATTTCTGTCTGCGAAGATGCCTGGAACAGCCCGGAGCTCTGGCACCGGCAACGGCCATATACCTTCGACCCCATCGAGCAATTGGCTGGCCAGGGCGCTACCTTGTTGATAAACCTCTCCGCCTCGCCGTTCTTTGTCGCCAAAGAAGCAACGCGCTACCGGCTCATTCGCGCCCACGCCCGGAAACACGGCCTACCCTTTGTCTATGTCAACCAGATAGGCGCCAATGACGAGCTCATATTCGATGGGCGCAGCTTCTGCGTTGACGAGAGCGGGGAGCCGGTCACGGTCTTGCCGGGGTTCCGGGAAGAAGTGCGGACCGTGGATACGAACAGCACTGGAACGGCCGGGCTTTACACTCCGCAGGATGAGATAGAGTCGGTTCACGACGCACTGGTGCTGGGCATCCGCGACTATATGAGCAAGTGTGGCTTCTCCCAGGCGGTCGTCGGCCTCTCCGGCGGTATTGATTCTGCGATCACCTGCTGTCTGGCCACACAGGCATTAGGAAGCAAAAACGTGCTGGGTGTCTCGATGCCTTCACCGTATTCCTCTCAGGGCAGTGTAGACGACTCGCGGCACCTGGCACAGAACCTCGGGATCGAGTTCCGGGTCATACCCATTTCCGGGATATTCCACTCCTACCTGGAAACCATGGACGAGTTCCTGGATGAACAGCAGGCCGGGATCGCCGAGGAGAATATTCAGGCCAGAATACGGGGCAATATTCTGATGGCCCTTTCCAATAAGTTTGGCTATCTGGTGCTGTCCACCGGTAACAAGAGCGAGCTGGCGGTGGGCTACTGCACCCTGTATGGAGATATGTCAGGCGGCCTGAGTGTTCTTGCCGACGTGCCCAAGACAATGGTCTACCAACTGGCGGGTTACATCAACCGCACGTCGCCGGTCATACCCCCCGAAATCATCGAAAAGCCACCCTCCGCAGAGCTCAAGCCTGACCAACTCGACCAGGACACCCTGCCGCCTTATCCGATTCTCGACCAGATCATCGAGTACTATGTGGAGGAGCAGCGGGCTCCGGCGGAGATCATCGCTGCGGACGCCAGCGTCCGCCTGGGAATTGACCGCGAAACAGTGGAATGGGTGGTCACGAGGATTGACCGCAATGAGTACAAACGCAGGCAGGCGCCTCCGGGCCTCAAGGTGACTTCGCAGGCCTTTGGCCCGGGCCGGAGGATGCCCATCGCCGCAAAGTACAAAGCTTGAACCTCCCCGCCTGACTGACCTTATGCAAGGGATTTCTGGGATAATTCCCGTGGGAAGGTGAATCGGCTGCAGGCGTTCAATCTAATAGGCTGTCGCTAGAGGCATCATCGGCTCTTCGGAGATATGCGACGCTCTTTCGAGCAATGGCCAAAAACCATTGCACCTGCGCTTACTATAGCTCTCATCTTCTGAGGACGGAAAGATGCTGAGACGCACAGAACGCGGTTTACGTCGCAAGCAACGGTCCCCTGTACTAGTATGGCTGCTCGTAGTAGCCATCAGCGTGGGGGGTGCGCTGGCGGCGGGACAACTGGCTTACTGGCTTTTGCCCTACAGCTATGCCGCTACCAGCTCTATGCTCATTAGCAGCCAGCCGGATGTAATCGCCGCGATCATCGCCGGCGGAGCGCGCAATCTGGCGGGAACTGCCGCCAGCTCCGATGCCCTGGTCGCTCCGGCCACGAGCGGCGCCTTGGGCAGTCTGTGGGCCATTCTCACCAGTCGCGAGATGCTGCTGCGTATAGCCCATAAGCACGACCTCATGCAAGAGCTATCCCTGTCAGAGAGCGATGCCATTGCAGTACTCGATGGTATGAGTCGCTTCGAGCAAATCGGCAACGTGGGGGTGCGCGTCACGGTGACCTGCCGCGGCTCACGGTGGCCTCACCACGGCCTTTTCTTCAGCTCTCCGCTCTCGCTGGAAAAGGCCCGGCAAATGTGCGCGGAGCTGGCCAACAGCTATCTCACGGAACTGGACAAGTACTTCAAGGAAGCCAACTTGAGCCAAGCCAGCCAGATGCGCGAGTTCCTGCAAACAAGTAAAGGGGAGACAGAAGAGCAACTGCAGAGCATTGACCAGCGCCTGGAGATACTGCAAACCAGTCACGCTTTCCTCGGACCCCAGAATAAAGCGGCGCAGCTTCTGGAGAGGCTCAAGACCGTCGAGCCCGCCTATGCGGAAGCCGTGGCCCATTCGGAGGAAGTCGCGAAGATGCACCAGGCCGCCCGGATACAGTTGGGCGAGATCCCGGCGATGCGCATCTCCCAGGAGGTAATGACCCGCAATCCAGTTATCACTACGCTTGAGCAGAAGTTGGCCCAGTTGCATGTGGACCTGGACACCGAGCGAGCCGCCGGGAAAACTGGCACGCACCCCGACATTGTCAAGCTGCAGACGGCAATAGCGAGTACTGAGCACGAACTGCAGAGGGTCAAGGAGGAGGTTCGTGAGCAGATTCTGCGCCAAACCGATCCGGCCCATGATTCGGTCGTAGCAAAAGTGGTGGACCTGGAAACTGAAATGGTGGGCGTGCAGGCTCGCAAGGCCGAGTACGGGCGGTTGCGCCGAGCGATCCAGACGGAACTGGCCCAATTGCCGGCCATTGAGCGCGAATATGTATCGCTCAAACGCCAGCAGGAGCAGTACGCGCAACTGCTGGCCCCCCTGGCCCAGGGGCTGGGGCTGGTCGGCCTGGTGGAGAAATACAGCCGGGCCAGCCGGTTTCTACGGCTTGACACGGCGGTACCACCGCAAAGACCAACCACAGCAGCGGCGCTCCTGATCGCCATTATCACCTTTGTGGTGCTGCTCGGCCTTTCTATCGGCGTCGCCTACCGCCGGGGCGCACTCGGCGGCTTCAGAATGTGAATTCGGCTACTCCAGCACGTAAGCCGCCACAGCGCCGGGCGCAAGCTCCAGCTCGATTGATTGATCAGGTTGCACGGCCTGCTGCGAGTAGTACTCGATTCCGTTCGTGAAGCCGGTCTCCGGCAGTTTGAACCGGTAGGTGCGGGGCTTGCCGCCCTCGTTCATGAATGCCACCAGATGCTGACCTTCATATTCCAGCACGGCCGAGTCCGGGATATTGGCCTCGCCCAGCTCGCCCCAGCGGTCCAGCAGCTTGCCTTTGAGGAAGATCTCCTCATGGTCGGCGGAAAGCTGACTGACTTCGCCGATGGCCCAGTAGCAGCGGCCGTCGAAGGAATGCCGGGCGTAGAGCAGTACGCCGTTCGTACTGTCGGTGAGCCGGCGGAGGAGCCGGGCCGGGGTGTAGGCGTTCACCGGACGGTCCTCAGTACGCCGGTACGGAGCCAGAAGGTCGCCGGTGATCAGCGGGATATCGCCCAGCGCCTCCCGGGTGGCAGTGAGCGCTGCCTTGCTTCGTCCGTAGCCACAGGACGCCACGTCCACAGCGTCGAGCGCTGCGATGCGTGCCCAGTCAACGCTGTACAGCTCCAGCGTGGAGTGCGTCTGATAGCCGGAATAGACCAGGAACTGGGCGCCCGGCAAAATCTCGTGGATCGCGTCCTTGGTCTTGCGACAAAGCTCCGCGCAGCGCTGACCGACGAAGTCCAGCCACTTCTCGCTATGCTGCTCTTTGATTACCTGGGGTGTAAGCCCGGCAACATCAATGCCGGCAAACGCGGCGAATTCACGCAGGGATCGCTCATCGAAGCTGCAGAAATAGCCCTTCCACGGATTGGTCTCAATGTCCCAGATCAGCGATTCGGGCTTGAAGCGTAACATATAGTCCCGCAGAATATCCTCGTAAGCGGGCCAGGCCTCGGCCAGCCAATAAGCAGGACTGAGGATGGTCTCACTGCGGTTCCCGTCAAAGTCAACTTGGGCCCACTCGGGATGCTCCTTGGCGAGGGTCTTGTAGCTGCCCCACCCCCAGAAGTGCGTATCCCCGACCCGCCGCATACCGTACTCCGCACACAACTCGGGCTCATCACCGCTGACGATTTCGTTAATGCCGGCCTGGCGGGCAGCTTCCAGGGCGGCCCGGCGCATATCGTGGTCGTCCACGCGAAACAGGAAGCTGGGCCAGAGCTGCCAGCGGATCGTCTGGGGCTGCTTGCCACGCAGGGGCGGCAGGACCTGCACCGGCACGAACTGCGGCGCTTCAATGACCGCGCCCTGCTCGGCTTCCAGCCAGTAAGCTATCTGTGGGGTGCCATCCCTATCAGGTGCCTGCGTGGCCCGGACATAGACATCAAGTTGTGATAAGACGAAGTCTTGGTTCCTGTAAGGCACGGGCTTGTCGGCGGTTACCTCCCACACCAAGTACTCTTCTTCGCCGAGGGTCCGCGTGCCAACCTTAGCCGCAGCGTATACCGCCAAATCCTTGAGAAACTGGTGATAATAGCTGCTGGCACCCAGCACCTCAAAGCCGGCAGGCACGCCGACATACAGCCGGAAGTCGTCGAGGTTCCGACCGGGCATACCCGGGTTAGGGAAGCTCACATGCTGCGGGCAGTTCTGTGCCACGTAGAGGCAGGGCACCGGCTTCGGCCAGATACGCGAGAACCGCCACAGCAGTGTCTTGCGCACGGTAACCGGGCCGGCTTCCGCTCCGATCAGCTTGGCGCCCGGCAGCGCGCTCTCGCCCAGGACCTGCGCCCGGGGCAGTTCTGTGTCGTCCAGGCGAGCTTCGTAGAATCTGTCCGGGATCTCAGCACCAGCCATCACCCAGCTCTCATCAGAAACTAGCGGCACGCCCTGGAACTCGCCGGCAAACGCCCCAGAGCCGCTCTCAAAGGTGATGCTGACCACGTTGGCCCCTTCACTCAGCGGCAGCAGGACATCTATGTCGTCACCGCTGCCGCTGGCCACAACTGCCTCGCCGACGCGCGCCTGCCACTTCCCCTCGGTAGCAATCTGGAGCGTAGCTCGAGAGACCTCCACCATGCGCGTCATCTCGCTGCTCAACGCCAGCGGCTGGAGGGTCGCGCCATCCAGGACCGAGGCAGCGAAGACGATCTGCCCGCTTTCGGCCAGATCGAAAGTCCACTGGACGGCGGGCTGGTCGCGCAGAATCTTGAACTGGCTGCGCACCGGCCCCTCCTGGAGGGCGCGTGTGCCCAGCAGGACCGTCACAGGCAACTGCTCGGCCCGCGTTGTCACCTGGATCTGGTTGTCGGTAGGGGCCAGGCGCAGGGGAAGGTCAACGGCCAGGCTTTGCGCAATATCAACGAACCTCAGAGCACCGAAGTTGTCGGGCAGGTGAAAGCCGCCCGCCGGGGTTGCATTCCAGGTGCTGGCCTCCGGCTCCGCGGAGCGCCGCCGCCCTAGGCAAGCCCGCCAGGGCTCCACGTCCGGCGGGCCACCGATGGCCGACCACGGGATTGCCATCTCGACCTCCCAGAAGCCGTCGCCAATGTGAGCGGCGAGATCAATCGGCGGGTTGTACGAGGTATCTCGCCCACCCCACGGCTCGGCCAGCGGCGCCCGGGCATCATTTACCGCCCCGTTCGCGTTGATGAAGAAATCGTAAAGGTGGTCACTCCCCGGTGGTTGCAGAATCAGCACGACAAACTGATCCTTCCACGTATCCGAGTCGCGCTCGGTATAGCGTTTGCGGAAATCGTTGACACGGTTGTTGACGGGGTCGAGGAGCGGCTCGGCGCAGTGGAATCTGACGTAGAGATTGTCGTCGTCCCACATTATCTGGGCTTCAGTCGCAGCCTGGGGGGCTGCACCCTCCAGACCCGACAGGAAGGGCTGGAGAGTAGTAGCCTGTTGCCAGGCAGCGTCATCGCCCTGGCCATCAATAACCGGGCCAGACACCGCCCGGCCCACCGCCGCGAACGGACGCTGCTGATAAGCAGGCAGGGCATCCAGCTCGGCCTCGGACAGCTCCGGCTCGGTAGTGAGGACGATAGAGTCGAGCAACGTCTGCTCCCGACCCCTTTCCGGGCGGATTTGATAGATAGCGAACGACTCGCCCATCTCAGCAGCACTGAACCCGGTGAATCGCACCCACTGCCAGCCATCCTGCTTGATAACCTGCTCAGCCAGCGTCTGCCTGCTGCCGCCGTTGCAAGTCTCGACTCTCAGCTTGTCCCCCGAGAAGGCGTTAACCCGCGCACAAATATCTACCGGCTGACTGGTCTGCGGGAAGGGGATGAGCTGCGTGCGAAACCAGTACCGGTCGGCAGCACCGGCCTGACCTGATGCCGCTTCATCCATCCCCCGCCAGTCTGGCGAGATCCAGTTCTCCGCCTCAAAGCGTACCGGCGGCACAGGCACGTCCTTGAGCGGCGGGACATCGAGCTTAGTAACCGTGACATTGTCAATCTGGAAGAGCGCTTGCTGTGGTTTACCGGGGATGAGGAAGCAGATAGTCGTGCTTCTTGCCCCGGCGTGCAGGACCTTGCTCAACTGAATCTGCTCCCACCGGTCGGTCAGCGTCTTATTGCTGCGCACCTGGCGAACGCCAGTGCCCGAGAGCAGCATCATCTGCCCCTGTCCGCGCACCTGAGCCATTATTAGGTAGGCCCGGCCGGGCTGGAGATTCTTCAGGGCGAATTGCGGCCCGGCCAGTCCCGGCCCGCTGGGGATTTCGGCCTGGAGGAATCGCTGGCCGTCCGCCGCGTCCCCGGTCACTACCGATAGTTCGGCCTGGGGCGGCTTGGTCTGGTAGGTTTTCCAACCCGTCATCCCCTGTTCAAACGACTCCGAGTAGACCAACTCATCAGCCCCGGTACACGCAATCATCAACAGGGTAAGACCGATCACGATGATTATTGTGCTGGTCAGCAAACGATACATACCGTACCTCCCGAATGTTCCACTTGCTTCGAGTGAGTGGCCTGTGCAGTATGGAGTTCCCTGCTGCTCCCTACTTCACCTTGCCCAGAATCTGCCGGCGCAGCCAGCTTGCTTTGGCGAGCCACGGATGCGGCTGAGGCGGCGCAATTCCTGGGCAGGAAAGAGTAGGCAATACGCCGAATTCATCGCTTGACGATGTGCCTCGACACCATTGCGCCAGCCGTTGCGGGAGGCGATGAGTAGGAAGAGGAGCCTATGCTGCGAGGAAGATGGCATCTGGGTGGCGCCCTGATTCTGGCCTTGGCCGGGCCTGCGTGGACGCAGGGGCAGATGCTCGCGCCCCGGTATGCTCATACCGCGACGCTGCTGGAAGATGGC
>JALGTU010000012.1 GCA_029821195.1 Candidatus Zipacnadia bacterium | reverse complement strand
CGCCAGAGCGCGGGCCGCTACCTTCGCGCCGGCAATAACTTCTTTGGTACGGATTATGTCAGCGGCCAGGGCCCCGTCGCCCTGGTTGCCGGGTGAGAGTCCGATCTGATAATCCGAATCCAGGTAGACATGAACGGTGCGACTCTCCGGTCTGGTCGAGATAAAGACCTCCAGGCAATTCCCCGCCCAGATCTTACTGGGCACCTCGTTGTTTATGCCCGGGGTATCCCCCCGGACCGCCAATGCCATGTAGAGATTCTCGCGATCAACCGCCAGGCGAGTCCGCCCCTCCCAACGCTTCTCGGAGTCAGTCAGCACAATCTCCGGCCCGGACCACTCGCTCAGATCAGCGTCAATCTGCGGTGGGGTAGGAATTGCTGGGATCTGCCAGTGCTTGTGTGGGCGCCCGTAGTCGAACAGCCCCTTGGGCGGGCCGGTGCGCAGGGGGCTGCCGATGGCCTCCGCCAGTTGCTCGGGCGAGGCATGCGTGACGATATAGATGGGCGAGGGGCCGATCGTTCCCATGAACCGGTGACCAGCAATGCGCGTCTTCTGTCCGAACAAGGTGATGACGCTATTCGCTGCGCGGGGCAGGGCCAGGTCAATCTCCTGCTCCTCATCCGGGTGCCACAGCGCGAGCACAGTCTCTTTTTCTCTGCCGTAGGCGAACGCGCCGACATTGTGGCCCAGGCGGAAGTACCCGGCGTAGGGCAAGTCGTTGATGGTCATCGCCATTACGCCGTAGGCCAGCAGGCAGGGCTTGGGGGTGCCGTCGGTGCGGATGAATCCGAAGGTGCCATCGCGCGGCCCCCAGAACGACACATCAGTCATCCGGAAGGGGCAGACCCGCTTCACTCCGGCGGCCAGTTGCAGCAGGCTGGAGCGGACGTTAAACCGGGCTTGGTCAAGCTCGGTGGTGGAGAACGGGTAGCCCTGGGCGGTGGGCCAGCCGTACTCCGTCGTCCAGATCTCGACATCTTCCAGACCAGCACGGTTGAGCAGCTCCCGCGCTGAGATTATCTCCTCGGCAAGCATTGCGTGCTCCGGTCTTTCCGGCCAGCCGGGGTTGGCAAAGATTGCGTGTGAGTAGGGATGCAGCGTCATTACGTCGTAGAGTCCGGCACCGCCGGCTTTGTGGAAGCTCTGATAGGCATAAAGGTGCGTGAAATCCACGGCCACTTTGAAGCTTGGGTCCACGCGGTGGATGCCCTCCCGGGTAGCCCGGACCATCCCCGCGAAATCTTGCATCTTCCAGCCCGGCTTAATCTCGTTGAGCGGCTCGTTCCAGACCTCGGCATAGGTGGCGTAATATGGATTGAACTCCTGGTGCATCCTCTCTTCCCAGGCGTCCGCATACGTGGCCAGGTCGGTCGGCAACTCGCTGTGGCTGCCGCTAACAATGTTGTAAGCTACCCAGCGCGCCCACGTCATCGCCAGCCGCGAGTTGATCTCCAGCGGGCCGGATTGGGCGCCAAAGGGGTTGCTGAACGGTGCGGTGCGCGGTGGCAGCGGCGCTACAATCGCTGAACTGCGGCCCTCTATCCGCATCGCCGGATTGACCTCGCCGGTCAAGCGCAGTTCATAGTAGCCGACATCCGGCGGGTCGAAGCTGACCTGTCTGCCTGGTGCTGCGGTGCCCTCGGCGTACAGTTCGTCATACGGGCCGACCACCCGATAATTCAGATTGACATTGGCGTTTATGTTCGGGATAGGCCAGGCAATCGTCTCGCCGGGGTCGTATATGCAGTGCTTGCGGTCGGGGACAACGGTCAGCGCGAACTGCAACGGCTCGTCATACTGCGGACAATCGGCTTCCGGTACCGCTAGATCGGCAGGTTGGTCGGATTTCTCAAAGGCTGCCGATGCGATGAAGAACTCGCCGCCGCCATGCCCGTAAAAGCGCGGGCGCAGACGGGCAATACCCTCGGGTACGGCGACCGTTACGCTGAGGATTTGCCAGCCGAAAGTGCCCCGCTGCCAATTAGCTCCCTGCAACGGGTTGGCCAACTCGCCTGCCGTGTTGTACGAGCGAATCGTCAGCGCCCCGCCGCCCGCGCCAAACAGGCCGAGATTCCGCCCGGCGCAGACGGCAGTGAATGTCCACTTCTCGCCGGGCTTGACCTCCTCGGTCCCACCCAGCGCCAGTGACCACTGGCCCTGATGCCCGGCCCGCAGCGCGATGTGGGGAACAGGGTCAGCGCAGAATTCTGCCTGGGTCTTATCCCTATTATCCGTCCAGAAGCCCCAGCCTGCGGGAAGTGCGGTATCTGAGTCGGGCGGCGGTGCCTTGATGGCCGGCAGCTCACTCGCGCTGCTTGCCAGCGGCGCAGCGTGGGCAAGCACCGCCACACATACGGCCGCAAGCAGGCCCAAATGCGCTAGTGAAGTCGCCGATGAGAAGTTTTTCATAGGTTAGGCACATCCCGATTCCGTACGAGTTGCGAACGGTATTGGGCCACGCAATCTGAGTTGTGGCGATAGCCCGCGGCGTTCTCGGGTTTGGATTCAACGGACGGCAGGTCAGTTCCTCTTGCTTATAGCGATTGGCGGGCTTGACTCTTCAGTGGCCCCTGTGGTAGAATATAGTGGAATTGCTGGACAATTGGGGTTCGACTCAGCAGGTGGCCGGCGTGGTCCCTGAATCAGCAGGGCAAGAGCGGGGCTGGCTGGCCCTCTGTCAGGGCTGGTATCGTATGGTTCACCGGAAACCGCAGCACTCGTCGCAGTCAGTTGGAGGGAGGAACCACAAATGTCGAAGCTAAGGTCGCTTTGCTGGGCGCTACTTGGCCAAATCGGGCTAGTCAGTTTCCTCGCAATGTCGTTGTCCCCGGCCGCCGTCGGTGCCCCTGTGGTCCGTATTACCAAGCCCCAAAGCGGGCAAACGGTCTCTGGGCAGACCTGGATTGAGGTCGCCTATCGCAGCGACAGCGGTAATCCGGTCGAGGTCATCCAGTTGTATGTGGACAAGAAGCTGGCCCGCTTCTGGCGGCTGGCTGTGCCCAAGACTGAGGGCCAGCACAGCTTCTCGTGGGATTTCGTCTTTTCGGGGGGTACCACGCATACGGTAACAGCTAAAGCCATTGATACCCAGGGCAGCGAGGGTACCGCCGAGATCATCGTTCGGATGCGGGGAATGACCACGGAGCAACCCGACCAGATCCCACCGGTGGTCAACATCTACTACCCAGCCCAGGGCGCGGAGGTCAGCGGCAGCGTTGAGATCAAGGCCAACGCCACCGACAACGTCGGCGTTACTACGGTTTTCTTCTACGTGGACGGCAAGATACATACGTGGATCTATAACACTCCTCCGTACGTGGCCAAGTGGGATACCACCACCGCTGCCGACGGTCTGCACGTGCTGAAGGCAAGCGCGTTGGACAAGGCGGAGAACCAGGGAGATTCGGCCGAGGTGACGGTACTGGTCAGCAACCGCGCCCTGACCACCGCGGAGGCTCCGGCTAGGACTGTTGCTCAGCCGCCGGAGGGAGTTCCCGAGGCTCCGGTGGTGACGCCGCCGATCGCTGACGCACCAGCCATCGCGCCCGCGTCGCCAGAGCAGATCGCCGAACAGACCTTCGGTGCGCCGGCAATCGCGGAGCGCCGCGTGGAAAGCCAGGCCGGGGACGTGCAGATCGTGGCCTTGCCGACAGATATGCGAGAACCTGGACCTATTCCGACACGGGTTAGCCCGCCGGCACGCCAAGTAGCGACTCCGGCGCTAGTCCCTGCGGTGAGCGCTCCCGGATTGGCCCGGACGACGCGAACGCCTAAGCCGACACTGGTTCGGCTGCCCTCGGCAGCGACCGCGAAGTCCGCCGCAACTGGCACGCAGCCAATGGCAACCGCGGGAACAGTCGTCGGGCGGTATGCGATGGCGCCGGCGCTCCGTAATACCATGCCGGCTACCGTGCTTGAAATCCCGCTGACGCCCGCGGTGACTTCCCGGTCTGCTGGTGCGAGCCAGTTGGCTATGGTCCCGGCTGGCTCGGTGATGCCGTCGGCGACAGCGTATCGCGGCGAGTTTACCAGCCGCGTGACCTCGCCGTCACTGGCGGTGCAGAAGCCAGCGCCGGCCCGGACGGTCTCGGCAACGACGGTGAAGGCGACTGCTGCGGCTGGCACACCGCCGGTGATAAGCGCAGGGCCGGTCGCTGTCCGGCATGCGATGGCCCCAGTAGCGCGGTATACCCTGCCGGCTACTGAGATGGCAACCAAGCCGATTACGGCTGCAATCAGCAAGTCTGTCTTGCCGGCAGAGGCTGGCGGAGTCATCGAGTATCGCGTGGCCATGCTGCCGAGTTCGCGACCGGCCGGTTGGCCGTACGCAGAGCGTGTGGGTAAACCGGAAACCGATGTCTTCCTCCCGACTGAGATCGGGGCGCTGCGCGATATTAAGGTGGTCTTCAACGGAGAGCTGCTCGACCTGCGGGCGACGCCCGAACTCAAGGCGGGCATCTCCGTGGGCCCGCTGCGCGAGATATTCGAGCAAACCGACGGTGTCCTGTACTGGTTCCCGATAGAGAAGCAGGTCCGGGCGGTCAACAAGGATGTTGACGTCAACCTGAAGATCGGTAACCCGGTTGTCACGGTCAACGATCAGGAGCAGGAGTTGATTCTGG
Source organism: Candidatus Zipacnadia bacterium (assembly GCA_029821195.1). Taxonomy (GTDB): domain Bacteria; phylum Armatimonadota; class Zipacnadia; order Zipacnadales; family Zipacnadaceae; genus JALGTD01. The sequence goes on along the minus strand of JALGTU010000012.1, from coordinate 31,523 downwards.
CTCCCTATATCAAGCGCGGGCGGACTATGGTGCCCCTGCAATTCCTGGCAGATACCCTGGACGTGGCGATTCGCTACAATCCGGCCACGGGCCAGTTGGTGGTAAGCAGTAACTGATTCCAGAGCTTTGTTACGACGGTTGTCCCAATCGTGCCCAAGGCAGCCCCTGCTGAGAGTATCTCTGGGGCTGTCTTAGGTTATGTGCTGAGGGGATAGGCTCGTGGAGACTATTGGTGTCGTCCCCGAAGGGAGGGTATCTACATGCCAGACGGAGAACTGATGCTTCTCGGGACTCAGCGGATAAATGATGCCGGTCACCTGGACATCGGTGGCTGTGACGTCGTGGACCTGGCCGCTGAGTTTGGTACACCCCTGTACGTCGTAGATGAAGCCCACCTGCGCGAGTGCTGTCGCGCATATCGAGATAGCTTCGCCGCGCGTCTGCCCAAGGTCAACATCTGCTTCGCTGGTAAGGCGCTGATTACTATGGCCGTCTGCCGCCTGGTTGCCCAGGAGGGGCTGCATCTGGAGGTGTCCAGTGCCGGAGAGCTTCACACGGCTCTCCGGGCGGCCTTCCCGCCCGAGCGGATAGTGCTGCACGGCAACTTCAAGCTCGATGAGGAACTGGCAATGGCGTTGGATAGCGGGCTATCGCGTATCGTCGTGGATAGCCTCTCGGAATTGCGCCGCCTGGACGAAATGGCGCAGGGACGAGGTGCAAATGTCGCCATCTATCTGCGGGTGGTGCCCGGCATCAAGCCCCAGACCCACAGCTACATCCAGACCGGACAGGTTGACACCAAGTTTGGCTTACACATTAGCACCGGCGCTGCCGCCGAGGGCGTCCGCCTTGCTCAGGAGATGGCGGGAGTAACGCTCCGGGGACTGCACTGCCACATCGGCTCGCAGATGTTCGAGCTGGACAGCTTTGCCCGCGCGGTACGGATAATGGTGGAATTCATGGCCCAGATGCGTGACGAGTTCGGTGTTACACTCGAAGAACTGAACCTGGGAGGCGGGCTGGGCATTGCTTATACACCCGAAGATGCTCCGCCCGCTATTGCGGAGCTGGCCGGCGTGGTTGCGGAAGCTTTGGAGCAGGCGGTGGCCGAGCATGACTACCCCATGCCGGTGCTCGCCCTGGAGCCAGGTCGCTCGATAGTCGGCACCGCCGGGACCACCCTGTATACCGTAGGCCCGGTTAAGGAAATCCCCGGTGTGCGCACCTACGTGGCCGTAGACGGCGGCCTGTCAGATAACCCGCGGCCCGCTCTGTACGACGCGCAATACACCGCCCTGGTGGCCAACCGGGCCGGTGAACCGCGCACGATGCCGGTGCGCGTCGCCGGGCGGCACTGTGAGACGGACACGCTTATCGAGGAAGTTGCGCTGGCTCCGGTGCGCGAAGGCGACATATTAGCGGTCTTCTCGACCGGTGCTTACAACTATTCGATGGCTTCGAACTACAATCGGTTCCCCCGGCCGGCGATGGTTCTGGTCCAGGATGGCCAGGCCGACCTGATCGTCCGGCGCGAGAGCCTGGATGATCTGGTCCGGCAGGACATTATCCCGGAACGCCTGCGCTGAGCGTGATGTGGCGAGGAAACATTCGCGATGCGATCTGGCTCCCAACGACCATACCGTGGATATGAACGCAGCCGCTGATAACCTGTCCCCAGTGATGCAACAACTGCTGGACTCTCGGCGGTATCAGCTTCTCCGGGAAGCCGGCGAATTGGCGGAGCGTATGAGCGTGGACGTTTGCCTGGTGGGCGGGCCGGTGCGTGACTTGCTGCTGGGTCGGCCCCAGCTCGACCTGGACCTGGTCGTCGAGGGCGACGGGCTGGGATTCGCTGAGGCCTGCGCCGATATGTGGGGAGCACAGCTTAGCCGGCACGAGTCGTTTATGACTGCTGGACTGGTGCTGCCCGACGGTGGCCACATTGACATTGCCACCGCCCGGCAGGAGACTTACGAACGTCCGGGCGCTCTGCCCACGGTCAAGCCGGCGACCCTGGCTGAGGACCTCGCCCGGCGGGATTTCACCGTCAACGCGCTGGCTGTAGCCTTGAATGCAGACAAGTGGGGACAACTGTATGACCCGTTCGATGGTCGGGAGGACCTGCAGGGCGGTTTGATACGAGTGCTGCACGACGGCAGCTTCCTGGATGACCCCACCCGCCTTGTTCGTGCGGTCGGCTTTGAGGTGCGGCTGGGCTTCTCGCTGGAGGAGCATACTCTGGCGCTGGCCCAGGCCGCAATCCGCCAGTCGGCGCTGGAGCTGCTTTCGCCCCAGCGGCGCGCGGAGGTACTCCTGCCGCTGCTGCGGGGCGAATATGCCGTGGCAGTATCGGTGCGCATGGGCGAGCTGGGCCTGCTCGAAGCGATGCACCTGGGTGGCCCAGTGAGTGATGACCTGCGGTCGGTGCTGGGACAAGTCGCGGATGCGCTGGAGACGCTGGGCGCGCCGCAGACTGGACAACCCGCCGCACTGGTTTACTTAGGCCTGCTCGCGCACGAGGCCGGTACTGACCTGGCGACGCTCACTGGTTGCCTGCAGGTGGCAACGGAGGCTCGGCGCAGCCTGAGAACAGCGCTGGCGATGCTGAGCAGCCCACCGCCGGAGTTGAGCGAGTCTGAGGTAAGCCCAGCGGACCTGTACTTCGCACTGGCGAAGGCTGATCTGGTCACTGCGGCGGCGCTGTGGGCCCGGGGCGATGCGGCTGCGCGTAGGCGTATTGCGTGGTACTGGCTCGATCTGCGCGATGTCCGGGCTGATGTGACCGGCGAGGACCTGCTTGCCGCAGGCGCCACGCCGGGTGCTGGGTTCGCTGCGGCGTTAGATGAGGCGCTGCGGGTGAAGCTGAACGATGCGGCCGCCGGACGCGAGGAGCAGCTTAAGGCGGCCCTGGATGTACTATCCCACGATTCTGAAACTAGCGATAGCGGGTCATAATGATACTGATTGAGCGCGTAATGAATGGCGATTGGGCCTTTGTGCTGGCCTGGATAGTGGCGATAATAATTGCCCTGACCGTGCACGAATTCGCGCATGCCAAGGTGGCGGACATGGCCGGCGACCCGACAGCACGCGACCAGGGGCGGGTCTCGCTCAATCCGCTGGACCACTACGATCCCATCGGCACGACCATGATTCTGCTGGTGGGGATGGGGTGGGGCAAGCCGGTACCGATAAATCCCGCCAACTTCGGTCACCCGCGCCGCGACGAGGCGCTAGTATCCGTGGCCGGTCCGGGGTCAAATATCATCACGGCTGCGTTGTTTGCCGTGCCGCTGCGGCTGGGCTTCGCGGGCGAATATGGCCTCGCCCTTAGTCTCATAGTATCGCTGAATTTGTTCCTGGCTTTTTTCAATCTGATTCCGATCTTCCCCCTGGACGGTTCGCACATTCTCCAGGCGATACTACCCTACGAGAAAGCTCGTAGCTATGCCATCTTTATGAGCAGGTACGGGCTGATTCTTCTGCTTGTGCTCGTCTTTACCGGTGTGCTGTGGACTGTGGTTGTAATTCCTTCCAGATTGCTATATAGTCTATTCACTGATCTTTCCCCGTTTTTCTAGGCGAATCTGTGAGTTTCAGCTACGGAGGCTGAGTTGTGGCGAAGAAAGGACGCATCTTGAGTGGGCATCGGCCCACGGGCCGGCTCCATCTGGGGCACCTGGAGGGCACGCTGCGGGCCTGGGCCGGCTTCCAGGACGACTACGAGTGTTTTTTCGAGATTGCCGACTGGCATGCCCTCACCACTAGTTTTGAAGAAACCGACCAGTTGCGCGAGAATATCGAGCAGGTGGCAATTGACTGGTTGGCTTCCGGCCTCGACCCGGAGCGCAGCGTGCTCTTCGTGCAATCCGATGTCAAAGCGCATGCCGAGCTGCACCTGCTGCTTTCAATGGTCACGCCCGTCACGTGGCTGGAGCGCTGTCCCACCTACAAGGAGCAAAGAGACCAGATCGGCGAGGCGAAAACCGCCGGATACGGCTTCCTGGGCTATCCGGTTCTGCAGGCCGCGGACATCATCATCTATAAGGCGGATACGGTGCCGATCGGCAAGGATCAACTGCCTCACCTGGAGCTCACGCGCGAGATTGCCCGGCGCTTCAACAACTTCTACGGCGACGTCTTCCCGGAACCCCAGGCTATACTCAGCGAGTTCTCGGTTGTCCCGGGTACCGATGGCCGAAAGATGAGTAAGTCCTACAACAATACCTTAGACCTGGCTGATACCCCCGAGGAAATCACCCAGAAGATGCGCAAGATGTTCACTGATCCGAAGAAGATCTACAAGGGCGATCCGGGTCATCCCGACCAATGCCCGGTATTCGTCTATCAGGGCATGTATAACAAGGAGCGCACTGAGCCGATAAGAACAGCCTGCGAATCCGGCGATCTGGGCTGTGTTGATTGCAAGGCTGAGGTCATCGAGAAGCTGCTGGCGGCAATTACGCCGATAATGCAGCGGCGGCGCGAACTGGAAGCTGATCGCGAGACGGTGCGCGACGTGCTGGCGCAGGGGGCCAAGCAGGCTCGCGAGGTCGCCGCCGCGACTATGGAGCAGGTCCGCGCCGCAATGAAGGTAAGCCGTTAAGCGGGATGATTCGCGAACGTCCCAGCTACCAGGGTGATATCGAATGGCGATTCGCAAAGCGGTGGTCTTATGCGCGGGTGAAGGCACGCGGCTGCGCCCGCTGAGTTTTTCGCGCCCCAAGCACCTGATGCAGGTGGCGGGCCGGCCGCTGCTGAGCTGGATACTGCGCGCGCTGGCCGATGCGGGCATTGAGCAGATCGGGGTGGTCACGCCGCCCGATGCGGATGCTATCCAGGAATTTGTGGAGGATGGGGCGCAGTGGGGGATGACTACCACTTATCTGGTGCAGCCCCGGCCGCTGGGCCTGGCCCATGCCCTGAGTACGGCCCGCGAGTTCCTGGGCGCCGAGTCGTTCCTGATGTACCTGGGCGACAACGCGCTGGAATGGTCGCTGGCCGAGTTTATCAAGGAGTTTGAAGCGAGCCAGGCACAGGCGGCAGTTCTGGTCAAACAGGTCGCCGACCCCCGCCAGTACGGGGTGGTTGAGCTGGCCGCCGGAGAGGTAGTGCGGCTGGTGGAGAAGCCGCCGGAGCCGCCCAGCAATCTGGCAATTGCCGGTGTCTACGCCTTCGCACCGGTCATCTTCGACGCCATTGACCGCATCACACCCTCGACGCGGGGAGAATACGAGATTACCGACGCTATCCAGAGACTGCTTGACGATGGCGGCAAGGTCATCGCCCACGAGTTGGGGGGCTTCTGGGAAGATGCCGGCTCGCCCGAAGACCTACTGCGCATTAACCGATTCTACCTGACCCAGCTCAGGCTCGAGGTACACGGCGTGGTTGACCCCGCCAGCACCGTCGAAGGTGCGGTGGGAGTAGACGTGGGCACGCAGGTGACCAACTCCCGGCTGTCGGGGCCGTGTCTGATCGGCAAGGATTCGGTAGTGGCCAACAGCACTGTCGGCCCCAACGTGACGCTCGGCAACAATTGTCACATTCTCAACGTCCAACTTCAGAACTGCATCGTCGAGGATGACACGCACATCGAGAACCTGCCCGCCGGCGTGGTCAGATCGGTGATCGGCCGCCAGGTGCGCATAACCGGGCAGGGCTGCTGTACGCGACCGACGCGCATTGTCGTCGGCGATATGTGTCGCATCGAGGTGACTTAGCGGCTGGTGACGGTACCGCCGCGCTGCTCTGCTATGGAGGCAGCTCTCGTCGAACAACAGGACCTGGATCTTTTTACAGGATATCCGGTCAAGATCGAGATTTTCCAGGGACCGGTGGACCTGCTGGTCTACCTGGTCAAGCGCGAGGAGCTAGACATATCCGAGATTGCCCTCGCCGAGATCACCGGCCAGTATCTGGAGTACCTGGGCACAATGCAAGCCATCAACATCGAGGTGGCCGGCGAATTCATCGTGACTGCGGCAACGCTGCTGCAGATCAAGGTGCGGCGACTGCTGCCGGCGACGGCAGAGGAGGCCGAGGAGGAAGACGACGAGCTGGAACTGCTCAGTCAGATGCAACTGCGGGTAGCCCAGTACCGTACCTACAAGCAAGCTGCCCTCGCGCTCAACGAGTCCCGGCGACTTCGCCAGCAGCTCTATGTGCGCAGCCTGCAGGCGGGCGGCGACTTGTCCAGTGGTTTTGTGAGCCTGGAGGACGTTTCGGTGTTTGACATTGTGGGCGCGGTGCGCGACCTGCTTAATAGAGCCGAGTCGGAGCCGACCACGGGGATAGTACCTCGGCCAGCGATCACGCTAGCCGAGCGCCTCGAAGACATCTTGTTTCAGCTCACAGCGATGGGCGATCAGCCCCTGACGCTGGCGGAGCTGGTCGGCACACCCATCACCCGTCAGATGGTTGTTGTGACCTTCCTGGCGGTGTTGGAGTTGATTCGGCGGCGCCGTATCAAAGTACGGCAGGACAAGCCGCGAGCGGATATTGTCATTCGCCTGGTCCCCGATTCTGAACATCTCGCAGAAGTATGATCCGAGCAAGCCTAGCCCGGATAATTCATGAACGGCTTGTGGAAAACCCGCTTCCTAGGCAAAAAAGCCGGTTTTCCACATCCTTCCGGCAAAAACTTGGAAAGTTGAGCACCCCCCGTGACAATTGCATGCTGTCGTGGTTGACAGCGAATAGTGGATTGGCGTGAGGGGCTTCGGGGGCTACTTCCACGCCTCCGAGGCGCTGATTGCGTCGATCTTCATGAATAATATGGGCTGGGCATATTGGTGCAACTTAGCCGGTCGCCCCGAAGGGAAAGATGAAGCTGTTGAGCTCACTGGACTTGTGTGCGGCAATTGAATGTTTGCTGTTTGTCAGCCACGAGCCGGTGACTGCCGAACACCTGGCCGAGGTCCTGGGGGTGCCAGTGGAGCGGATCGCGGAGCTTGTCGCTGAGCTGGCGGGCCGGCTGGAACAGCGCGGGCTGTGCGTGGCCGAGTTGGCAGGAGGCTATAATCTGGCGACCCGGCGCGAGTACGCGCAGATCGTGGAACGATTTCTGGAGCCCGCGCCAGAGCGGTTGTCACTGGCGGCGCTGGAGACCCTGGCTATCATTGCCTATCGTCAGCCGATCACGCGACCGGAGATAGACGAGCTGCGGGGTGTGAATTCGAGTGGGGTAGTTACCACGCTGCTTGAAAAGGGGCTGCTGGAAATTGCCGGCCGCAAGAAAGTGCCCGGCCGGCCCTTCCTGCTGCGGACCACGCCGCAGTTCCTGGCCAGCTTTGGCCTGCGCGACATAGAGGAACTGCCGCGTCTGGATGAGCTCGAAGCGCGGCTGCTGGCCAGCGGCGCGGTCGAATCGGACCGGCCGGAAGCACGAGCGACCCAGGAGGACGAGCAGCCATCGCCAACGGACGAGACCGCACAAGACCAGTAGTCATCGGCCTGGTTGGGACCGGCGCCACGGCTCTGGCCGCCGCACTGTTGTGGTGGGATTGGCTGCCTCTGGGGGTACCCGGTCAGTGGGTCTGGCCGCGGCGGGAGTTGCCTCTGGCGATTGGTCCAGGCGCAGTGGCTGCCCTGGGCGCCATCGCGTTGGCGGTATTGGGCACATTCGCCTGGTTGCGCAGCGGTCAAACTCCCCGTCGGGCTGTCGTTGCCTTGCTGCTGGTATTGATGTTAGCCACCGGGACGGTCGCGCTCTTTGGCCTGGCGTTGGCGGATACCAGTTTCCCGCTCAGTGCGCCGCTGGCGGTGCTTAGTGATAGCTCGATGGGCTATTACACTCAGGCTTTGCAGCTTAGCGCAACGCGGGATGCCTTTTCCTATCACCTGGCCCGGGTTGGCAGCCGTGATCTTCCCGCTCGTATTCGCACCCATCCTCCCGGCCCGATGCTGTTTTGCTACTTCCTGCACGAATCCCTGCACCGTATGCCCCGGTTGCTGCAAAGAATCGAGGCCACCCTCGCAACCCGGTATAACCTCAAGGTGGCAGAGCTTCATCGCGTCGCGGTGAAGTTGAGTCGTGTGCCGATAAGTCGGCAGGATGCTTTGATCGCAGTACCCGTGGCCTTCATTTTGACTGGACTGCCCGCGCTGATCGTGCTGCCCGCCTACGGGATAGGTGCCGTCGTCTTCGACCGACGGGTAGGATTGATTCTCGCCCTGCTGGCGGTCAGTTTACCCTCCCTGCTGCACTTTGCCCCCAGCATTGACGGCATCGGGGCGGTCCTGGCTCTGGGCTTTATCTGGTTGTGGCTGGTGACGCTGCGGCGCGGCGGGTCGTGGCTGTATGTGGCCTCAGCGCTCGGCGCCGGCATAATGTTGCTGTGGAGCTTCGGATTCGCGATTCTGCTTGTCCTGGCGCTGTTCGTGGCGCTGCCGGTCTGGGGACAAGTCTGGCCCGATCAACTCAGTCGCCACCTGCGCGGCGTGGGCTGGGGAATTGTAGCGTTCGGGGTAGTGCACCATGCGCTGTATATGTGGTCGGGGTACAACGTGCTCAGCGCTCTGCCGGCGTCGCTGGCCGCACACCGGCAGATCCTGGCTGGGGTCGGACGAACCTATTGGGCGTGGTTGCCGATGAATCTATACGACTTCCTGCTGTTTATGGGCCCGGCGCTGGCGGTAGCGTCGCTCGCCGCTACCAGGAGGGGGCTGGCAACGTGCCGCTGGCCGGCTATGCCCCAGGGGTTGGTCATTGGCCTTGTGATCGTTGTGGCGCTGCTACTCATCTCCGGCTCGACACGGGCCGAAGCGGGGAGAATCTGGCTGTTTCTGATGCCGCTGGCCGCCCTGCCTGCTGCCGACTATCTCGCCCAACTGTCCGGGACCCGGCTGGTGTGGTTGGGGGGCGGACTACTTCTGCTGCAAGTGCTCTTCGTGATCGTCCTGCACGCCACGCTAGTGCCGGTTGCTCCGGTTTGAGTAGCACCGGTGTTTGCAGGTTTGGCCGGATCGCTAACGGTGCGGGTGGCGGGCGAGGATACGATCGCCGAAGCCGAAGTACAGGACGAATAGGACAAAGAATAGGATTCCGAGCAGGAAGCGGGCCTCATTGGCGGCGAATAGTCCTACGTGCTGGGGGCTGAGCAAGCCCTCGATGAGCGCGGCCACGACGAACACCGGCACCGTGCCCACCGCCAGCTTTACTGCCTTCAGCGCAGCGATGCGCAGGGCGTCGCGGCGCAGCATATCCCCGGGATTGACCAGCGCGTGGCCGATCATCAACCCGGCTCCGCCGGCGATGAATATTGCCGGTATCTCGATAGCGCCGTGAGGGATTACTACCGCCACCAGGTCGAGCAGGCGGTCGTGGTGCGCCCCGACTCCCAGGAACGCTCCCAGCATAAAGCCGTTGGCGACCAGCACGTAAACGGTCAGCAGGCCGAGGCTTACCCCCAGGGCGAAGGCTTTCAGCGCGACCTGGATGTTATTGGTCATAAGCAGGAAGGAGAGGTTAGCACTACCCAGGGTCTGGGCGGCATCAGCGAAGTACTCCCCAGCCGACTTATCCGAGGCGGCGAACTCTTCGACGGCCTGGGAGAAGCAGTCGCCCAGGAAGGCCTTGGACCAGCGCGGGTCTACCCGGATCAGCAGGTAGGCTAGAGCGGCGGCAACCAGGCTGATGGCCGTGGCAACGGCGACATAGCGCCAGTTCTCCCGGAAGGTGCGGGGGATGTCCACGCCGAATAGGTGGCCCAGGCTCAGGCGCGGTTGACTGCGGCGTCCGTAAACCAGAGCGTGGGCACGGCCCACGAGCTGGTTGAGGTACTCGATGAGCTGACGGTCGCGGCTGAGGGTGTGGGCGCGCGCCAGCGCGGAACTAGCCTGACGGTACAATGCGCCGAGCTCGTCCAGCTCATCCGCACTCAGTTGGCTCAGGCTCTGGTTTTGCGCTCGGTTGACCAGCTCGGTCAGTCGCTCCCAGCGCTCGAGATGGTTCGGCATAGGTATCACCCGCCGGTCGGCGGCAGTCTCAGTCATTATACCACTTTTGCGCGGATGGCCTAAGCGAAATGGAGCAGGACCGCGTCATCATCGAGACACCCGAGCACGTGGAGTTCAGCTACGAGCTGGCTGGCCTGGGCTCGCGTTTCCTGGCCCGAACGGTGGACACGATCATCAAGGCAGTAGGCCTTTTCGTGCTATTCGCGTTACTGGCGTACCTCAATACCGCTCTGAACTGGGTCTCGCCTGACCTCGGTGAGATTGCGGGTGTGCCGGTGATGATGCTGATCATTCTCTCTGCGGTACCCCTGCTCTCACTGGTGTACGATACCGGCTTTGAGATCACGTGGAACGGACAGACACCGGGCAAGCGCATGGCGGGGTTGCGCGCAATTAAGGTCGGCGGGGGACCAATCGGCGTCATCGAGGCACTCACCCGGAACATCCTGCGGCTCGTGGACATGCTCCCAGTGTTGTACCTCCTCGGCGGAGCGTTCGTCTTTTTTACCCGTGGCTGCCAGCGCATCGGCGACCTGGCCGCGGGCACAATCGTGATCAAGGAGCGGCTGTGGGCGTACCCCGGCGAAGATGACGAGCAACCTGCTGGGGAAAGCGATGCGTTGCCGACAGGAGATGACGACGCGGTGCGCCGGGCGCAAGGCTATGTCGGCTCGCTGAGCCGCGAGCAGATTGACACCGTTCGCCGTTTCCTGGAGCGGCGCGATGAGCTTACCCCGCAGATGCGAGCGGAACTGGCGGCGCGAATCGCCGCACCCCTGCGCGAGCAATTCCCCGGCATAATGGTCGAAGAGGCAGGCGGACCTGAGCGACTGCTGGAGATCATCTACCAGGCGCACCTCCAGCGCCAGCGCAACCTCTAATGGTGGCTATCGTTGGCTGACACCCGCTTGCGTCGGTGTGCCTATCTTGGGATGACGCGGTGCCACTGCAAAGATGTAGATGACGGGCAGGATTCCGACTGTGTTCAGGATCAGCAGCAATATATACCAGGTCAACTGATCCCGGCGCGCCGCCTTCCAAAGGGCAAAGGCCTTCCACGCGATTTCCCACAGTGCAACTGCAATCCACAATGCAGTTATGCCGAAACCAAGTGCGTCTCCGGCGTACATTATCCAACTCCCCCTTTAGTGCAAATCTCGGGCCCTCGGCCCAGGCCTGCGAGTTAGTATTAACATCTATTGTCCACGCAGTAAAGAACATCTGTAAGAGAGCCGTGAAGTATTGTACGCTACATGAACGCTAATTCACAGTCTCCTACGAATAACGATATGCTGTACTTGTCGGCTTATTGCTCATTGTTAGAAGTTTTTGCCGGAAAAGTGTGAAGAACCGGCTTTTTCCCAAAAAGCGGGTTTTTCACGAAAGCCGTTCATGAATTCTCCGGGTTGATTGGTTTCCAGCGGTTGTGCAGCCAGAGCCAATGGTCGGGGTATTCAGCGATCTGCGCGCCGATTGTCTGGTTAATCTTCTGAGTCAGCGCTCGTACGTCCTCGCCTCGATTGCTGGTTGCCGTAAACTCGAGCGGCGGAAAAAGTCGGGTGTGGAGGGTGCCGTTGGGCTGGCGGTAGGTAAAAAACGGGACAATCGCGCAGCCGGTGCGCAGGGCGAGAACAGCCGGCCCGGGTGCTGTGGCAGCCGGACGGCCCAGGAAGTCAACGACAATGCCGCCGCGCGCGGCGTGCTGATCGGGTAGTATGGCCAGGAGCTTGTTGCTACGCAGCGTCTCCAGCATCGCGCGGAGGTCCTCGCGACCGATGACAGTCATGTTGTGCCGTGTGCGGGCGCGGTTGATCACGCTGGCGCTGAACTGTTCACTGGCATCGCGTGCGATAACTACCATGGGATAGCCCTCGGCGGTAATGCGTGCTCCGCCTAATTCCCAATTGCCAAAATGGGCGGTAAGGAGTATGACGCCCTGACCTCGCTGGTGGGGTGCCTGGAGATGCTTCAAGCCCTCCAGCGAAACCAGCTTCTCCACCTGTTCGGGGCGCAAATACTGCATCTTGAGCAGCTCGAGCATTGTCTTGGAGATATTGATGGTTGACTGGCGCGCGATAGCACGGCGCTGCGCCGCAGTGAAGCGATCGCCGAAGGCTTTGCGGATGTTCTCCGCAGCCATTCGCTGGCGGGACGGAACAAGCAAGCAAAGGATGTAGCCAAAGCCGGTGGCAATAGTGCGCAGCCAACCGAGCGGCAGCACGCGCGCCAGGCCGTTGGCGACCACGGTGATCGCCCGAACTGCCAGATAGCCAATTCTCTTGCCCACGGGGCGCGGCTTATCGGCCATTGTTCATATCACTCACGACCTGCTGCACGCTGGCAATGAGAGCGGTAACCGCTTGCTCCCCCTTCGTTATGCGGAGCTGACAATCCACAACTGCCACGGGTATCTCGGTGGTTCCCCTCGGCCACTTGACCGCGTCCTTCGGGGTGATGGCAACAAGCTCGGCGTCGTGCTCGCGCGCACAACTGTCAATGTGGGCGAGGTCCTCGGGGCAGTAGTAATGGTGGTCATTGTAGCGCAGGGAAATGACTTCCGCGCCCAGACTGCTGAGCGACTGTTCAAAGGCCTGTGCATTGCCAATCGCTGAGACTGCGAGCAGCCGCATACCCACAATTTCGTCCGGCGTCATTTCTTGGCCGCTCAGCATACGCAGCCCGGTGATCTCGTGTATCGTCTCGACCACCGGCAGGTCGCCGCTGAGGCGCGCGACGGTGCTGTTCAGCCCGGCAAGTTCGGACTGGGCCACCAGATCGCAGTGGGTGATCCAGATTTGGTCGGCGCGGCGCAGGTGGGAGAGCGGCTCGCGTAGATAACCGGCCGGGAACAGTCGCTGGCGGCTGAGATCAACCGTGGCGTCCACCAGCACGATATCGAAAAGCCTGTTCATGCGAAAGTACTGAAAGCCATCGTCGAGCAGTACTACCTGCCCCCGGGCTTGGGCGGCCAGTTCCGCGATTACCGCCTCGCGGTGCTTGCCCACGCCGACGGGAACATTGGCGAGCGCCTGCGCCAGGAGGTACGCCTCGTCGCCGACTTCGGCTACCTCAGGAAGCTCGGTATACTCGCTGCCGGCCAGGATTATCGGCTGACCGGTTCGGCCGGCGCGGTAACCCCGCAGGACCACCGCGGGCCTGGTGCCTGCTTCCTGGAGGCGGCGAGCCAGAAACTGGACGGCTGTCGTCTTGCCGGTGCCGCCCAGAGTCAGGTTACCGACGCTCACCACGGGCAGGGCAGGCTGCGTGCGCCGCCTAAGCTTGGTGGCGTACAGGGCGAGATTGGCCTTCAGGCCGAGCCAGTACGGGCCGGATAGAGCGCCCAACGCCAGCCTGGTAAGGCGGGCTGGAATGCCACTATCCCGCCTGGATACCACGTCTTCCCACCAGTGATGAGGGAATGAGCATCGCCCGGAAGATTGTGGAGTGTTCATGATCGGTGGAGGAGCCCTACCAGTTGGGCAGCCATTCGGCTGGAGGCGCCGGAGTGCTTCTGGAGCAGCGCCTGGCCCTTAGTCTGGTACAACTCGCGTTCGGCCTCCGAGGACAGCAGTTGGTCTACCGCCTGGGCTAAGTCGGCAGCATCGGCCACCTGAATCGCGGCGCCCTCGCGCAGCGCCAGGTCGGTAATATCGCCGAAATTGTGCATATATGGGCCGAAGATCACTGGCTTGGCCTGAGCCAGAGGCTGGAGGATGTTATGCCCGCCCCGTGGTACCAAGCTGCCGCCCATAAACACTACTGTGGCGATGCTGAATACGCGGTTTAGCTCGCCGATGGTGTCGAGTATCACCACGCGCGCCTGTGCGCCGCGGGTCAGGTCAATTTCCTTGCCGGCGGCCAGCTCGGCCAGGACGCGGCTACGCCGGTAGGTGGCATAACCATGATCGCTGACCAGCTTCTCGATGTCATCGCCGCGCTGGGGGTGGCGAGGCGCAATGACCAGCTCGAGAGCGGGATGCCGGCTGTAGAGCTGGTCGAAAGCGTCGAGGACTTGTTCATCCTCGCCCGGATGGGTGGAGCCGGCCACCAGAACCGGCGCATCCTGCGGGCAGCCCAAGTCCTGCCGCCACTTAGCTTGCTCTTCGGGCGGTACGTAAGGGAAATCTTCGTCAAATTTGGTATTGCCGCTGGCCAGCACCTGCGCTGGGGGGGACCCCAGCGCCACGAAGCGCTGAGCGTCCTTTTCCGACTGGGCACAGACCAGGTCAACATTGCCCAGTGTCCAGGCAAACAGCGGGCGGCACAGCCGGTTCTTGGGATAAGCAGCGTCGGAGATGCGGCCGTTAACCACCGCCACGGGTATGTCGGCGGCGTGAGCGGCAGCCAGCAGGTTGGGCCACAATTCGGCTTCCATGAGCACGATCAGCTCAGGGCTCACCGTGCTGAGCGTACGCTGGGTTATGATCGGGAAATCAAAGGGGAAGTAGATAAGCCCCTCAAGGTCCAGGTTGAGTTTCTGGGCCATCTTCCGCCCGGTGGGGGTGGTAGTAGACAGCACGATCTGGGCGTTCGGTTCGGCCAGGCGCAGCTCGCGCAGAATCGGCTCGGTCGCGGCCACCTCGCCGACCGAAACAGCATGCACCCAGATGATCGGGCCTGCGGAGTTATCGAGCTCCTTGATCGCACCGGGTAGTACCCCCAGCCGCTCGCCGAGGCCCTCGCGGGACTTGCCCTGCACCACCAGCCGCCACAGCAGGTACAGGAGGATCAGCGGCAGCAACAGGACAAGCAGAAGATTGTACAGTATTCTGCGCCAGTCGAATGTGGTCTTGCGTTTTCGCGTGGTCATTGTCTGGTATTTGCTCAGAGTTTGCGGTAGAATTCGCCATGGGGAGTCATTAGCTCGAAGCCGACCTTCTCGTAGGCTGCGCGCGCCGGTGCGTGGGCCTCATCCAGCCCGGTGTGGACTTTCGCGTAGACCATTCCCGCCTCCCGAAACAGCGCCAGCACGTGACGATATTGCGCGGCGCCGATGCCCTGGCCCTGGCAATCCGGATCTACCGCATTGTTGCCAATCTCTGCTATTCTCGTTTCCGAGTCAAGTACGAAGGTGACGAAGCCGACAATCCGACCGTCAATCTCGGCGACCAGACACCATTCGGGCCGGCGTTCGAAGTGGTTGGCGATCTGCTGGACCTTGCCAGTCTGCCAGCCGTCCGGCCACAGCCGATCGAACAGCTCTTCGCCCATCCGCTCGCAGAAGCCCTGATAGATCGGCTCCCAGGCGCGCACGGCGATCTCCTGCATGCGGGGCAGATCCTCAGGCTCAGCTTGTCGTATCGTGGGCACAAGGTGATTCTTGGTCAACGTGAGTCGCCCCCCGCGTCGTTCAGATGCTGAGTGCCTTTCACCTCGGCACTGCGATAGAGCCGGCGGTACACGCCTTCGGTGCTGATCAGTTCGTCGTGTGTGCCCTGCTGGACGATTCGGCCCTGCTCCAGAACGACAATCCGGTCGGCGTCGCGGATAGTCGAGAGGCGATGAGCGATGATGATAGCGGTTCTGCCCTCCAGAAGCGTATCCAGAGCGCGGTGCACTGCTGCTTCGCTCTCGCGGTCCAACGAGGAGGTGGCCTCATCCAGGATCAGTACGCGTGGGTCACGCAGCAGCGCCCGGGCGATGGCGATGCGCTGGCGCTGTCCCCCGGAGAGGTTGACGCCGCGTTCGCCGACCAGAGTGTCGAAGCCCTCCGGGAGAGCGGCGATGAAATCGTGGGCATTGGCCGCCTGAGCGGCCGCGATGATCTCGTCTTCAGACGCATCTGGCCGCCCGAAGGCGATATTATCCCGGACCGTCCCGGCAAAAAGCAGCGTCTCCTGGGGGACAAAGCCCATGAAGCTGCGCAGGGAGGCCTGGGTGACGCTGCGCACGTCGTGACCGTCCACCAGCACCGCTCCGGCGGCAACGTCGTACAGGCGGGGCACCAGGTTGCCCACCGTCGTTTTGCCAGCACCGCTCGGGCCGACGAGCGCCACGGTCTCGCCGGGACTGATCGTAAGATCAAAATCAATCAGGACAGGCGTGCCCTCATCGTATGAGAATCGGACATTCTCGAAGCGCACCTCGCCAGCGGCGTCCGGCAATTCGATGGCATCGGGTGCATCGGCTACGTCGGTCTGTTCTTCGAGCATATCCAGGGTCCGGCGGGCGGCGGCCTCGCCGCGATCCAGGGCCAGCCGCAGCCGGGTAAGCCGGCTGATGCCGGTGCCCGCCGATTGCATCAGCAGAACGAAGGTCATCAGTTCGGCGGGAGTAAGATGGCCGTGGATTATCTCATAAGCGCCGTAGAGCATCGCCCCGCACAACGCTGCGCTGACCAGGCTCAATGTGAGCATTTGCGAAGTGGCCCGGACCCGAGCACTGCGCAACTCCCCGCGCATTACTCCCTCCGCGGAATTCGCAAACCGCTCCGCTGCGGCGCGCTCCATGCCGAATATCTTGATGACCCGGATGAGGCCAAAGCCTTCTGCCACCGCGGCAGTAAGATCGGCCAGGCGCGACTGGACCAGATGACTGTAGCGGCGGACCCAGTTGCCCAAGGACTTGGTGATAAAGTAGACCAGCGGAGCGACGGCCACTGTAACCAGCGTCAGTCGCCAGGAGAGCTTGAGCATCAGGCCGAACGAGACCAGGGCAGTAACCGGCGCGACGACCAGTTGGGCCAGTTGCGAGCCGAGCACCTGCTGGAGCAGCGTCGTGTCGTTATTGACCCGGGAGATTAACTCCCCGGAGCGCTGGCGGTCAAAGAACTTCATCGAGAGGAACTGGAGATGGTTGAAGACGGCGGTGCGCAGATCCAGCAAGGTCTTCTGGCCGATCCACTCGCCCAGGTAGGCGGAGATCCCCTGGAACAGTGCAGCCGCGACCAGCCACCCGAGCAGAATCATAACCTGATGCACCAAGATCTGCAACTGTTCGTCCTGCGCGGCGGCGCCTGCTCCGCTGAGGCTTTCAAACAGCGGCGTGAAGACGTGCTTGAACCGGTAAATGGCCAGCGAATTCAGGCCGCCGGCCAGGGTCATCACCACCAGTGCTACCGCGATGATAGGCCAGTACTTCCTCGCGAAGCTCCGCAGGCCCCACAATCCACTCACTGTACGCCCTCCCCTGGCCTGGTAAGCCGGCCCGGCGATAGTTCGCGCCCCCCGGTCATCACAGCCACAGCCAGCTCGGCGGCACGCCGCGAAGCACCGGGGGCACCCAGCTCCGCCCGGATTGCGGCCAATTCCTGCCTCATTTGCTGGTAGCGCGATGGGTCGGTGTACAACGCAAGCACTTCCCGGCAAAGTCGCTGCGGATTGACGTCGTACTGGATCAGTTCCGGCACGACCGGTTGGTTGGCGATGATATTGGGCATCGCGTAATAGTCAGTCCCCAGATCAACCAAGCGGTGTTGGAGCGCCGTTGCCCGGGTGCCGCGGTAGACCATAATCAACGGGCGCACCGCGGCAGCGCACTCCAGGGTCGCAGTGCCCGAGGCGGCTATCACCAGGTCCGAGGCCAGGATCAGAGTCCGGCTGTCGGTGAGCGGCGTTATGTATTCGATTGCGGCGGCCCGCTGGTCGAGTCGGCTGGGCCGCTCGGCGTTCCACACCGACCACAGGAAGTGAGCTTCCGGCAGGTTGTCACGCAATAGTTGCGCCGCCCCCAGCAGTTGCGGGCCGATGCAGTCGCGCTCGACCTTCCGGCTGCCCGGCATCAGTCCGATTACCGGTTTCCCCTCCGGTAGGTCCTGCGTGCGGCGAAACTCAGCCGGAACTTCCCGGCCGCTGAAGCGTTCGAGTACCGGATGACTTACCCAGTGTGCGCACACCCCAGAGGCGGAAAGCTGCTGGGCGGACCACTTGAAGGGCGTAGCTACCACGTCAACGAGTTCGTGCAGGAAGGTCCAGTCGCGCGGTCGGCGCCGCCACGAGGAGGGCGGGAAGTAGTACATAATGCGCTGCTCGGGACGAGTCCGCCGCACGGCTTGGGCCAGACGCACGTTGAAAGCGCCGAAGTCAACCAGGATAAGCAAGGCGGGTGAGCGCCGCCTTATGAGATTGACCATTCGCTTGTGCTGGAGCAACAGATGGGGCAGCTTGCGAATCGCCTCGGGTACCCCCATCGCCCCCCAGTTGGTGCTGTCAAAGTCGGTAATGACGCCAGCTTCACGCATGCGGCTCCCGCCGGCGCCGGTCAGTTTGACTGGGGCAAGCCGGGCCAGTTCGCTAGCCAGGCTGGCCGCGTGCAGGTCCCCGGAGGGCTCGCCGGCTACGAAGAATACTTCCCACTCGTTGTTCATAGGCCGATGCCCTTGAGGAAAGCCGCGCAGTGCGGAAGCCGGTCGCACACGAGTCAGTGAGGGTCAGCCTGGCGGCCGCTGTAGCCCTGGTCAATGCGCCGCATAAACTCGATCAGCCGCTTTACCTCCGCTGTTGGCTCCGATTCTTGCACCAGCTTCGCAATCGCGTCGCTGGTGTTGAGTTCGCTGCGAAACAGCAGGCGGTAGGCCCGCTTGAGAGCACTGATCTGTTCGGCTGACATATCGTGACGCTGCAGGCCGCGCACATTGATGCCCCGCGGCCGGGCGGGAAGGCCTTCCACGACGGTATATGGGGGCACATCGCGTACCAGTCGACAAAAGCCGGCGACCATTGCCATTGTCCCGATGGTCAGGTACTGGTGGATCCCGACCATGCCACCGATGTTGACGTAGTCTTCGATCACGCAATGGCCGCTGACCCCGGCGTTGTTGGCCATGATTACCTCATTACCCACCACGACATTGTGGCCGATGTGGGAGTAGGCCATCAGCAGGTTATTGTCGCCGATCCGCGTGCTTTCGCCCTCCCCCCTGGCCCGGTGCATCGTCACGAACTCGCGAATGTGGTTATTCTCGCCGATGCTCAGGTGCGTGGGCTCGCCCCTGTACTTCATGTCCTGGGGCGGCTCGCCCAGTACCGCCCCAGTGTGCACTTCGGTACCTGCGCCCAGTTGCGTCCCGCCCCGTATTACTACATAGGCACCGATGATGCAGTTATCACCGATCTGGACATCCGCCTCAATGATGGCGTAGGGCTTTACAATAACATTCTCGCCCAGTTCAGCCTGCGGGTCAATTATCGCTGTAGGGTGGATGTTCATGAGTGTGGGCTCCGCCGTCAAGCGTCTTGTTCGAGGGGTGGTGAGTCGTCAACTAGAGCAAAACTGAAATCGCCCTCGCATGCCACTTGACCCTCGACTCTGGCCACGATGTGGACCTTGTGTATCGCTCCCTTTTTTCGGACGATCTCCGCTTCGATGACCAATTGATCGCCCGGAATTACCAACCGCCGGAAACGCATGTTGTCAAGTCCGCCGAAGAACGCCTGGTTGTTTTCGGTGCCGTGTCGCGATAGCAGCGCAACGCCGGCGGTTTGGGCCATCGCCTCCACAATCAAAACGCCGGGCATTACCGGGTTCCCGGGCCAGTGGCCGGTGAACTGAGGCTCGTTAGCGGTGACATTCTTTATGCCCACGGCCCGCTTGCCTCGCTCCATCTCCAATATCCGGTCCACGAGCAGAAAAGGATAGCGGTGGGGCAGGCTTTTCAGGATAGACTTAATGTCCATCTCCATCTCTTGTGCGTCCCCTTTCAGTCCAGACAAGGCCCGGCCGGTCGCCGGTCCATACCAGCCGGGTGTATCCCAACTCAGACAGCCCGGATGTCAGCAAGTCTTGCGTCCAGCCCTACAGTAAAAGCGGTAACGATTATACTCTCCCCCCAGGCTACTGTCAAATCTGCCGTGGAGGCCAACCAGCCCGGGACGCGGGCGTTGGTGCGTCTTGACAGGCCCCTGGTTTCAGGCTAAAGTCGGGGGTGACCGTCCAGTATTCCGTCATCGTCAAGGAGCGCTATCCCATGGAGATTCAGGCTTTTGCCCCCTCTCGTATTGACCTGGCGGGAGGCACTCTGGACCTGTATCCGCTTTACCTGTTTGAAGACGGTGGCATTACTGTGAATATGGGCATATCCGTCGGCAGCCACCTGCGGCTGATTCCCCGGGCCGATGACGAAATCCA
Source organism: Candidatus Zipacnadia bacterium (assembly GCA_029821195.1). Classification (GTDB taxonomy): domain Bacteria; phylum Armatimonadota; class Zipacnadia; order Zipacnadales; family Zipacnadaceae; genus JALGTD01. Next base: position 11,498 of record JALGTU010000012.1, on the reverse strand, counting down.
CCTGCGCTCGGAGGACACCGGTGCCGAGCAGTCGGCCCCTAGTGTGGATGAGCTGGAGCTGGGTGGCCCTCTCGACTTGATGGCCCGCATCATCCACTTTTATCGGCCCGCGACGGGCCTGGACGTATACAGTCGCAACGACGCCCCCCACGGCAGTGGCCTGGGCGCTTCCTCATCGCTGCTCATCGCTCTGAGCGGCGCTCTGCGCGAGCTCAACCAGGCCACCGACCTTACCGACGAGCAGATTGTGCAATACGGTTCCTGTCTGGAGGCCCAGAACATCCGTGTCCCCACCGGCCGCCAGGACTACTATGCCGCCCTCTACGGTGGCATTAACGCCATCTGGTTCGAGGTAGAGGGCGACGAGGTTGAGCGGCTGGAGGTCTCGGAGCAGTTCATGGGGGATCTCGAAGAGCTGCTCGTACTCAGCTTCACCGGGGAGACGCACTTCTCCGGCACCAGCAACTGGAATATGATGAAGATGTATATCGAGAATCAGGGCACGACGGTGCAGAATATGAAGATGATCAAGCAGACAGCGCTGGCGATGCGCGAGGCCTGCCAATCGGAGGACCTGGACCGCTTCGCTGAACTGCTGGACCAGGAGTGGCAGAATCGCCGGCGACTGGCCGAGGGCGTCAGCACTCCGCAGATTGAGCAGTTGATGGCGGCGGCGCGGGAGGCGGGCGCGCGGGCCAGCAAGATCTGCGGGGCGGGCGGCGGCGGCTGTATGATCACGCTGGCTGCGCCCGGCGCGACCCAGGCGGTCATCGCTGCCCTGGAGTCGAACGGGGCCGAACACCTGCCCTACACTATAGACCGAGAGGGACTTACGGTCACGACGACTTAGTGGGTGATAACTGTGAGTCTTATGGGTATTGATATCGGTAGCACTGGCACCAAAGTGGTGCTGTTTAATGCTGATGGGGACATAATGGCCCAGGCCTACCGGGAGTATCCGGAGCAGCATCCGGCCCCGGGGAGGTTCGAGCTCGACCCCGGGCAGGTCTGGGAGGCGTTTGTCGCGGTGGTCTCGCAAGTTGCCGCGGGCAGTGGGGGAGACCCGGTCGAGGCGCTGTCCATATCCGCCCAGGGCGAGGCCTTCGTGCCGGTTGACGAGCACGCCAACTTCCTCTACGGCAGTATCCTCTCGTACGATGGCCGCGCCCAGGAACAGGTCGAGGAGCTGGCTGGAATCGTCGGCGAGCGTCGGATTTTCGAGATAACGGGCATGCCCATTCATCCCAGTTTCACCTTGCCCAAGTTGATGTGGCTGCGCGATAACGAGCCTGAAGTCCACGCTAATGTCTACAAGTACTTGCTGTGGCCTGATGTAATCTGCTTTAAGCTCGGCTTGCCGCCGCGACTGGACTGGAGCCTGGCGGGGCGGACGATGGCCTTTGACGTGGTGGACCGCGAGTGGTCGGAGGCGATGCTTCAGGCGGCAGGCATCACGCCGGCGCTTCTGGCCGAGCCTATCCGGCCCGGGGAAGTAGTGGGGCATCTGCCTGCTCGGGCGGCAGAGCAGCTCGGTTTGACCACCGACTGCCTGATCGTGGCGGGCGGCCACGACCAGCCGATGAACGCGCTGGGTGCGGGGATCATCGCCGAGGGCCTGGCGGTAGACGGCATGGGCACTGTCGAGTGCGTTACTGTCGCCTTCGATCAGCCGGTGCTCAGCGAGGCGATGCTCCGCCACGGCTACTGCTGCTATCCGCACGTGGTCGGCGATATGTACGCCACGCTCGCGTTCAACTATTCCAGCGGCAGTCTGCTGCGCTGGTTTCGGGATAACTTCGCCGAAGCCGACCGCCGGCGCGCCGAGGACCAGGGCCGCGACGTTTACGAGATAATCCTGGAAGGCTTGCCCGACGGGTCTACCGGACTACTGGTAGTCCCCTACTTTGTCGGTTCGGGCACGCCCTATATGGACGCCCAGGCCAAAGGCGCTATGCTGGGGATGACGCTGGGCACCGACCGCAAGACTTTCGTCAAGGGCCTGCTCGAGGGCCTCTGCCTGGAGTTGCGACTGAATCTGGAATCGCTGGCGCAGGCCGGAATTGAAGTCAGCCGCCTGCGTGCCACCGGCGGCGGCTCCAAGAGCTCCTACTGGCTCCAGCTCAAGGCGGATATCACTGGGCGTGAGGTGGTGACCATCAACGTCACTGAGAGTGGCTGCCAGGCGGGTGCGATTCTGGGCGGCGTAGCGGCGGGAGTCTACAGCTCGATCCCGGACGCAGTCGAGCAGCTCGTCCGGGAGGGGACTGTCTACGAACCCGATGTGCAGGTGCACGAAAGCTACGCGCACTGTTTCGAGCTGTACAAGCAATTGTGGCCAGCAGTGCGTGATATAGCACACCAGTTGTAGTAGCAACATCTCCGGGCAGTCTGCTGCGATCACAACTATGTCCTAGTGGGATTGGCTATTGTGAACTCTCGCGAACGAATAACCATGCTGCTTAATAAGCAGATTCCCGACCGGATGGGGCTGTTCGAGCACTTCTGGGGCGAGACGATCCGCGACTACTGGGTCAATGAAGGCTATCCCGAGGGCGAGGCGCCCGGGGACTATTTCCATCTCGACCTCCAGGGAGCGGGCGGTTGGCTGGGCACTGTGCCGTTCCCCGGAGTCGAGGAGATACTTGAGGAAACCGACGAGTGGTACGTCCGCAAAGACGGCCGCGGCGCGATACTCAAGTACTGGAAAAACAAGTCGGGAACACCCCAGCATATCGGCTTCACAGTGACCAGCCCGGAGACGTGGGCTGAGTTCCGCGAGCCGCTCCTGGAGCTGGACCGAAGCCGCTATGACGCTGCCAAGACTCGCGAGGACCTGGCGGTTGTCCGCGAGAAGGGCAAGTTTGCCTTCTATGGAAACATGGTCTTCGTAGAGCTGCTGCGTGCCACGCTCGGCGACCTGGTTTGGCTGCCGGCGCTGCTCATTGAGCCGGACTGGATCCACGACTTCAATAGTGTTTACCTTGCATTCTTCAAGGCTCATTATGCGGCGCTGTTCGATGAAGCCGGGCTGCCCGACGGCATGTTCATTTATGAGGATGTGGGGTTTACCAATGGGCTATGGTGCTCGCCCCAGACAATGCGGAAGCTGTTTCTGCCCTACTATACGGAGCTGGTCGGTTTCTTCAAGGACTACGGTCTCCCTGTTATTCTACATACCTGTGGTGACGTGCGCCAGGCCGTGCCCATCATTATCGAGGCGGGCTTTGACTGTCTGCAAGCGATGGAGGCCAAGGCGGGCAACAATGTGGTTGAGTTTGCGCACGAGTACGGCAACCAGATTTCGTATATGGGTAATATTGACGTGACCGTCCTCAATACCAATGACAGAGACAAGGTGCGGGAAGAAGTGGTGGGTAAGATCGAGACGCTCAAAGAAATGCGCATCCCGTACATATTCCACTCCGACCACTCCATCCCGCCGGATGTGCGCTTCGAGACCTACTGCTACGCGCTGGAGCTGCTGCGCGAACACGGAAATTACTGAAGTCGGCCGGCGCAAACGTCTGCATTCGATTCGGAGGTACTTCCCAAGTGAACCCCACTGCACTGTTTTCCGCGTTAGCGACCGTCATGAGCTGGGGCGGTGGCACCATCTGTGACAAGCTGGCCGTGCGGGACCTGTCGGCTCAGGGCTTGCTGCTGCTGCGCAGTCTGGTTGCTGCCACAGTTATTTCCATCTGGGGCGGAGCGGCCGGGCTTTTTGGGGAGATTGCCACTGCCAGCTGGGTGCCGGTAGCGTGGGTGGTCGCGGGGTCGCTGCTGTCCCAGGTTTTCGGGCAGTTTATGTATTACCGGGCGCTCAAGATCGCTCCGGCCTCCCAGGTAGTGCCAGTGACTGCCACCTACCCGCTGGTCACCGTGGCGCTGGCGATACTGCTGTTGGGGGAGAAGATGACCGGGACGAAGCTGCTGGGCGTAGTCTGCATAGTAGTGGGGATAATACTGGTCTCCGGCCTGGGCCGCAACGGCGGGCTGTGATCTACTGCTGACCACTCCTGCGCTGAGCCAACTCGTACGCCTGGTTGCGGCCAAGACCGGTCAGCAGCTCGACCACGTGCGCCACGTCCCGCCGACTCATTCCCGCCGCTAGCATTGCCTCGATTGCCTCACGCAAGGCCTCCTGAGATACCTCTGGCCGTGAGTCCTGCACTTGTGCCGGGCTGAGCACCAGCGTGAACTCCCCGCGCGGCTCCTGCTGTGAGAAGTACTCGGCCATCTCGGCCACGCTGCCAGGCCGGAGCTCTTCGTGCAGTTTGGTCAGCTCCCGGGCCACCAGTATCCGCCGGTCGGGGCAGATTTCGGCCAACGTCTGTAAGGTAGACACTATCCGCTGCGGCGCTTCGTAGAAGATCGTGGGACGGGGCTCGTCGCCGATTCGCTGGAGGAACGACTGCTTCTCACCGGCCTTGCGCGGGGGGTAACCGGCGAAGACGAAGCCGCCAGCGGAAATACCCGCCACCGAGAAGGCCGCAGTCACCGCACTGGGGCCGGGAATCGGCACCACCTTGATTCCGTTGTCCAGGGCCAGGCGAACCAGTTTGGCCCCCGGATCAGAGACGGCGGGCGTCCCCGAGTCCGACAGCAGCGCCATCTGAGCACCGGCCTTGAGTCGCTCAACCAGGCGACTTGCTTTTTCGGGACTACTTTCGCCGTGATAGCTTTCGAGGGGAGCGGAGATGCCAAAATGGGCGAGGAGCTTCCGGGTGCGGCGGGTATCTTCGGCCACCGCCATGTCTACGCACCCGAGCACGTCGAGCGCGCGGTGGGTGGTATCCTGGAGGTTGCCCAGGGGAGTGGCCACTACATAGAGGACACCCGTTGGCTTTGTCTCTGGCTCGAGCCTGGTCATAGCCCGGTGCCCCGGCGCTACGGGAGCGTCATGGTGCCGCCCGTTGATTCTTCCTGGGCCTCTTCGAACTCGTCCAGCCACGCCTGCTCCTGCGCGACGCCTTCGGTATGGCCCATCTCTTCATATATCTTCTGCAGTTGCGTGTGCGTGTAGTAATTCTGATATTGCAGGGAGGCAGCCCAGTCTGACGCGCTCTTGAATTCCTCCAGGGCTTCTTCCTTTTCGCCCTGGTCCCGCAGCAGTTTGCCCAGTTCCAGGTGCGCCTCGGACGACGCGGGGCCGGGGGCAAGCTCGACTACCTGGCGGTAGTACTCAATAGCCTGCTGCTTGTTGCCTTTCTGTTGATAGGTCTCGGCTAGCGCATATCGCGCGGTCAGGTTGTAGGAGTCATTCTCCGCCGCCTGCACCAGCAGCGGGATAGCCTCGTCCTGCCGGCCCTGGGTAATCAGGCCAAGCGCCTGGAGCTCGGGGTCGTGGATCTGGATATCAGCCTGCTGTTTGAGGTCCTGCTTGTATTGGTTCCAGGCTTGGAACTCCTGGGTGGCTTTCTGCTGATCAACGTAGCGCTGCCTATTCTCCTCGAAGTCCTCGGGCAGGTTTACGCGCTTGTCTTCCACCTTGATGATATGAACCCCGAAGGGCGATTTTACTACGCCGCTCACCTGTCCCGGCTCAAGGGCAAAGGCGGCATCGGAGAACTCCTTGACCATCGCGCGGCGACTGAACCACCCCAGGTCGCCGCCTTTGGCAGCACTGGCGGTATCGTCGGAATGCTCTTTGGCGAGCTGGGCAAAATCCGCCCCTGCTTCGATCTTGGCCAACAGCTCTTCCGCCTGGTGCCAGGCCTGCTCCTCAGCTTGTTCCTCGGAAAGCTCCGGTGCCGAGCTGTCGGCCTCCGGGCCCTCCGCCTGGTCGGCTTCGTCGGTTGCGCCCTGGGCGAGCTTGTCAGGCCGGATGAGGATGTGGCGTGCCTTGACCTCTTCGTATTGCTGCTTGACCGTCTCGTCGGTGACTTCGACCTGCCCTTTGACTTTCTCTTCGAGCTTTTCCAGGAGCAGGTCTTCCCGCATGGCATCGCGGTTGGACACCAGGCCCTCGCGAAGCTGGTTGCGGTACTGATCGTAAGAAAGCCCTTTCTTCTGCAGGTACTTCACCAGTTGCTTCTGATCGGGGAAGTTGCGCTGCATCGAGTCCTCGACCATTTCTTCGATGCGGGCGTCCAAGTCCTGGCGCGAGACATTTAGCTTCTCGGCCTTTGCTGCTTTGAGGAGCAGGTGGTGCTCGATCATGCTTTCCATCAACTGGTACTTGGCAAAGGCTTGTCGGCTGATGGGTATGCCTCCGGGCTGGCGCTCCACCATGCGCATAAAGCGCGTCTCGAAGTCCTCGCGCTCGATCTTATACCCCCCGACCTGGGCCACTATCGGAGTGACGCGGCGGATACCTTCGTGCTGGCCTCGCTGAGCGGCTGGATTGGACGCTCGGCCCAGGCCAAAGCTGAAATAGGCGCCGGCGAGGAAGATTACCACAATAGCCCAGAAAAAGACGGTTAGCGGAGTACCCAGACGTATGGTACGCTTCCCGACCCGGATATGGATGGGCTTGCTGAAACCCTTGCGCAGACCCATGATTGACATTGGCTGTCAGACGCTCCTTGCTTTCGAGACAATTGCCCTGGCCCTGTTCACTCGGAGCACCAGGCTCTGTTCATTCCTCGGTGACTGCGGCTGCCTCCCGCGCCAGGTCGAGCTTTATCGAGCAAAACTTGCTGCACATCGAGCACGCCTTGGGGTCGAGCGTTGCCCGCTCCCCGCGGCGCTTGATGACTGTGCCCGGGTCGAGGGCCAGGTTAGTCATACGCTCCCAGTCCAGGTGGCGGCGCGCCTCGGACATCTCGTCGTCCCGGTCGGCGGCGCCCGGTACCCGCTTGGCGAGATCAGCAGCGTGAGCAGCGATGCGCGCGGCTATCACGCCCTCGACTACATCTTGCTCGTCGGGCAGCCCGATATGCTCGGCGGGCGTGACGTAGCACAGGTAGTCGGCGCCCGCCGCGGCACAGAGCGTGCCGCCGATAGCGGCGGTGATGTGGTCGTAGCCAGGGGCAACATCGGTTACCAGTGGCCCCAGCACGTACAGGGGCGCATTGGCGCAGAGTTGCTTGTGCAAGCTGACAATGCCCACGATCTGGTCAATGGACATGTGCCCGGGCCCTTCGACGAAGACCTGTACACCGGCCTCCCGGGCCGCCACTACTAGTTCGCCCTGGACGCGCATTTCGGCGATTTGGCCCGGGTCGGAAGCATCCGCTGTTGCGCCGGGCCGTAGCCCGTCGCCCAGGCTGGCAGCGACGTGGTACTTGGCCAGAATATCCAGCAGGCGATCATATTGCTCGTACAGAGGGTTTTCCGCCTGGTTAGCCTGCATCCAACTGGCGAGCATGCTCCCCCCACGACTGACGATTCCCCCTACCCGAGGGCTACTGTCGAGCGCAGCAACACTCCGGTTGGTTACGGCACAGTGCAGGGTCATGAAGTCAACCCCGTCTTGTGCCTGGCGTTCAATCACCTCGAAGATCTGGTCGGCAGTCATCTTGCTTATGCTGCCGAAGCGCTCCTGGGCCTCGATGGCCGCCTGGTATATGGGCACGGTGCCTAGCGCTACCGGGCAGTGCTCGCGAATGGCGCGACGAACTGCATCCAGGTCGCCGCCGGTACTCAGGTCCATTACTGTATCGGCGCCTACGGCGACGGCCGCGTCCAGCTTGCGTAACTCGTCATGCACCTCGGGAAAATCGGGTGAGGTGCCCAGGTTGGCGTTGATCTTGGTGCTCAGCCCAGCCCCGATGCCCAGCGGCCGCACCGGCCCGTCCGCCTGGCCAAAAACAACGATTTCACCCGTCTGTATGCTGCCAGTAAGCTGCTCGACCGTGATATGCTCCTGGCGAGCGATCACGGCCAGAGTCGCTTCGTCTGATATTTTCAGTGGGTCAATTGCCGAAGACATATGTCCACACCTGGCTCTATCGGGGATGGAATAGTACTGGCAGGGATTTCCCGTCAGTTTCAGCCACCAAACCTGATCTTATTATATACCAATTCCTCTTGCCCGTGCAATATTAGACGTCCCTACGGCCAATTAAGTGCTACAGCGCACGCTGATCCCTGGTTGCCGGCCAGGAGGTCTCGGGTAATTGGCCGCACGGACGTCCCATGGTAGTGACTTGCTGTCAGTTGTGATTGCCGCCAGACTATGACTCGTTCTCTTCGCCCAGCAGCACAAGCGCCTCGGCAACCTCCGTGGCTGCTTCGTCTTCCTGCCGGGTGCTGGTGAACTCCTGCAAGGCCTCAGCGGCCTGTGGGGCGCCTAGCTTTGCCAGGGCCAGGGCCGCGCCGCGCCGCACGAGGTCTTGAGGGTCTTCCAGGAGCTCTGTCAAGACCTCGGTGGCATATTTCTTTTGGCCAATTTCGCCCAGCGAAGTGGCGCTGTGCAGGCGCACGCTCCACTCCGGGTCCTTGAGCGCCTTAGTCAGCGGGCCAACGGCACTGCGACTGCCCACCTGTCCGAGGGCCTTGGCTGCCGCCATCCGGGTGACCCAGTCTTTGTCGCGCAGCAGCTTAACCAGCGGCGCCACCGCATTCGCGGTGCCGATATACCCCAGCCCCTGAGCCGCGGCACAGCGCACCGAAGAGTACTCGGACTTGATCAGCTTGGCCAAGTGTTTTACCGACGATTCCTTGCCCAGTTTGCCCAGGGCAACTGCAGCAGCGGTGATGACGCGCTCATCGGGGTCATCCAAGGCGTTGGTCAGGGCGTTGCGCGCCCGCGCGTCGCCGATATTGCCCAGAACTTCCACTATGTACAGGCGTAGTTGACGATCGGCGTCATCCATCTCCTTGAGCAGTACCGGGACTGCTGGGGAACCAGTGTGAGATAGCGATGCGGCTGCCGCTCGCCGCACGTCGTCACTGGCCGATTTGAGGGCGGTCAGCAGCGGGACGATGGCTACGCGGCTGCGGATCTGCCCGAGGGCCTCAGTAGCTGCTCGGGCCAGCTCGATGTTATCGGATGCCAGCACCTCGATAAGCGGCTCGATGGCCCGCTTGGACTTCAGATCGCCCAGTGCAGTGACCACCGCCCGCTGGACGTCAACATTAGGGTCATTGAGTCGAGCGATGAGCTGCTGGGCCACCGAGATATCGCCGATGCTACCCAGCACCTCAGCCGCCCATTTGCGAGCCAGTTGATCTTTGCCGATGAGCGCATCTAGCAGTGCTGATATGGCCGGCTCGCCCACTTTTGTCAGCGACTCGGCGGCCACCTGCTGTACGTTCTTGCTGGTGTCACCCAAGCTGCGAATCAGCGGCTCGACCACCGCCGGCCCCGCGATCGCGCCCAGTGCCGCCGCCGCCGCCATACGCACCTTATAGTCGTTATCCTCCAGCAGCTTGGTCAGCGGCTCTACCGCCGGCGAACCGATTTCCACCAACTCGTTGATAATCTGCTGGCGGCTCTCGGAGCTTTTCGCCTCGGCCAGTTGCGATACCAGCTTTGTGATCTTGCGCTTGGAAACAGCCACAATACAACCTCTCCGCCAACCATTGGTCGGTTGGCGGGTCAATCATCCGTCGCCAGCGACCTAGTCGGTCAACTGTTAGCAGGGCAGATAGCCTGAATCGTCTCAACGTGGCCTCACTCGCCCGCCGCGTAGCGATAAGGGCACTGCACTGTGGTGACCACCAGCGCTCCGCGCGCTGTTTGCGGCCGCCTACAGTGATTAGCCGGCCGCTGCTACGCGGTCCGGAGGGTGCGACGGTTGCCAAGGTCGGCGAGCGGTTAGGGCGGTGGCAGCGGAGCTTCCCCCTCGGGGGGCGGAGCTACCTCCTCGGGCGGCGCCGGCGAGACTTCTGGGCTGACCGGCTCTTCCGGCGGTGTTTCGGGGATGGTCTCCTCCGAAGGTTCCTCAGCAGGTGCTTCCTCCTCACGCACGTCACCGGTGACCCTCAGACCCAGCGAACGCTGCAGGGCAGCCATCTTCTCGCGGGACAACTCGACGAGTTCGGCTTGCATAGCCGCAATCTCAGCCGCGCTATCCTCGGCTTGTTTGGCCTTCAACTCAATCTGGGTGCTCTCGGCAGTGTCCTGATCGGCGGCCGCGCGACTGGCCAGGGTGCGCAGGTGCAATGCCGCTTGGCTCAGGGCCTCAACAGCCCCGGCGACGTCATTATCCTCGAGCATTTCGAATGCGCCATCCAGTTCGCGCCCGATCTGTCGCTGTTGTATGCTGTAGGCTTGGAGCCGTGCTTCTCTTTCCAGCTCTTCGCGCTCCTGGGCCTTGCCGATCGCCCAGAAGAGATACCATGCTATCGCAGCCAGGATGATGATCAGCACTATCACGGTCCAGACGCCCCGGCCGCCGCCTGCCGGGGGGGTCTCTTCGATCTCAATATCGATCTCTGCGGGTTCCTGACTTTCCGACTGCTCTTCGCCTTCGGTGTTCAGTTCGTCTTCAGACATTTGCTGTCACCCTCCCTGTTTGTGCAGCTATCGGACAACGGATCGGTAGCTACGCCTGCTATATTATACGGGGCGCAATAACAGATGTCAAGAAACCCAACATAGCTCGGGTATCCGCTGCAGTAAGCTTGACATTGCAGCAAGTTGCTATATAATAACGCGAGATCATGTGGGCCTGCAGGCTATGAAGCAGCTACTCCGTTATCCAGCGAGGACGATAGCCATGCTCGATCCGAGTTCCCCACCACCCGCTTTTATATACGCAGGCTCTGGCCGCGCCCAGCGGCCCCTGGGCAGAGGTAGTGAAGCGGCTGCGGGCGCGCGCCGACGAGGCGATGACCCAGGGGCCGTGGAGCGTAACCTTTGAGACCTCCCCCGCCGCCAGCGGCGATCCGCACGACTATTTCAGCGAAGGGCCGTACTGGTGGCCGGACCCGGATAATCCTGACGGCCCCTACATCCGCCGCGATGGTGAGATCAATCCAGACGGGTTCCACGTGCATCGCCAGGCAATCGGCGAGCTGTCCAATGTGGTGCGGGATCTGTCTATGGCCGCGTACTGAGCTACGGGCGGAAGGCCGCTGAGTTCTTGCGCAGTTGGTTTGTTGATGACGCGACTCGTATGAACCCGAATATGCGGTATGCCCAGGCGATCAAAGGTCACTGCGATGGGCGAGGCATTGGCATCATTGACGCAAGTTGCCTGCGTGGGCTGGTCCACGGGCTGACCTTCCTGGCCCGTACGCCGGCCTGGCCCGAGGCTCAGCCGGCGGCGCTCGGCGAGTGGTTCTCTGATTTCGTGCACTGGCTGACCACGCACCCCCAGGGAATAGATGAGCGAAACGCGCTCAACAATCATGCCACCTACTATGTTGTCCAGGTCGCTACCTATGCGATATTTGTGGGTAATGGCGAAGTGGTTGACGATATGCTCGACCACTACCGCAATGTATTGCTCCCCGAGCAAATGGAGCCGGACGGGAGTTGTCCGTGGGAGGAGCGGCGGACCAGCTCGCTGGGCTACTCGCTGATGAATATGGAGGGATTCGCCGAGATCTGCGAGATAGCTCATCACTGGGGGCAGGACCTGTGGAATTTCGTCACGCCCGAGGGC
>JALGTU010000011.1 GCA_029821195.1 Candidatus Zipacnadia bacterium | reverse complement strand
GCCGAACATCAACTGCTGCATCGCCGACTCGCGCGCTGAGCCCAGCACCAGCAGATCAAACTGCTCGGACCGGCGCACCAACTCAGCAGCTACTGACTGCGCCTCCCAGACGGTGATCGGCAGGCGCTGACTGGAATCCTCCGGCTCAATGTAGCGCTGCTTGATTACGTCATTGACCTGCTCACCGTGCCCAATAATGTGGGCATAGGTCACCTCAGCACCCAGGAAGCCCGCAAACGCCTGCGCCGCTTCAACTACCAGCGGATTCTCCGGACTGCCCGTCACCCCCGCAATGATCCGCTTGACCTCCCGAATCGGCGCAACCGCCCTGAGTACCGCCAGATCACACTTGGCCTGGCGGATCGCGGGATCAAGCGTCGCCCCCAGCACCTGGCGCGATTCGGCCGTCCAGCCCCGCCAACCCAGTACCACCATGTCAACCTCGTCATCTTCGATGGTGTTGAGGATCGCCGGGTGGACCCGATGTCCCACCCGGGCCACCGTGCGGATGGGCACCCCGAGTTCCTGCCCGAGATCGCGGGCCGCCTCCAGAATCCGTTCGGCAGGGGCCAGGAAGCGGAGCCCTTCTTCCACCGGCAATATACCGGGCACCGTGATGACGTTCAGCGCAGTGACGTCGCCCTGATGGGGTGAAGCCAGAGCCGCACCTGTCGCCAGCAGGTTCTCCAGATGCCTCGGGTTGGCCACCGGGACCAGCACGTGGTACTTGCTCCCCGCAGGTGCAACACGCTCGAAGACGACGGGGGCTTCCCTCTCTTTCTCCCTCTTCTGCTGGGGGAGCAGATAGAAGTAGTACAGGACGAAGCCCAGCCCGATCCAGCCCCCTGCAAAGACCCAGGCGATCCAACTGAAACGGAACATATTGATGGCCAGGAAGAACTGGATGACGATCCCGACAATGGGTATGTAGGGCAACAGCGGGACCATGAAGCCGCGCTTGAGGTCAGGACGCCGCCGTCGCATCGTAATAACCACCACGTTGACCTGGAGGAACAGAACCAGAAACATGATGTCAGCGGCGCTGCCCACGTCGTGAATGGGCAGGGCGAGGGCCATTAGGATGATGATCAGGGCCGAGGCCAGGATGGCGATATGCGGGGTACGCCGCCCGGGATGCACACGGCTCATCGCTCTGGGCAGTTCCCGGTTGCGCGCCATCGCAAACGAAACCCGCGAAGAAGAATAGACCGTCGCATTGAGCGCCGAGGTGGTCGACAACACACCGCCGATGATCCAGATCAACCCACCAAGAGCCGGCCCGCCGAACATCAGGAGCTTGGCGGCCTTGACCAGCCCCACTGCACCCTCATGACCCAACCACTGCCAGTTGGTGCCAAAGCCGTGCAGGCTCGGATCAACTCCCCCCAGTGCAGCGACGACGATCAGACAGTAGATCGGCACGACGATCGCAATCGAGAAGAAGACCGCCCGAGGCAGGTTACGCCGCGGGTTCTTGACCTCTTCCCCGCACTGGACGATAATCTCGTAGCCCTGGAAGGCAATGAAGGTCAGGCCCATCGCGGTGAAGACGCTGCCGAATCCCCTAGGCATAAAGGGGGTGAACGATCCCTGCCAGTCCGGCCGCAGGAACATGTAGTACAGCCCCGAGACAATGAAGACTGCCAGCAGCACGATCTTGCCCATCGTGATCAGCACGGCCGTCTTCCCGGTCTCCGATGCTCCCCGGAAGTTGATGTAGGTAAAGGCTATCACTGCCACAACGCCCATAACCTTGTGCAACCACTCCTGGACAAACAGCTCGGGCGCCAGACCAATGTTGACCCCCATTTCCCCAATAATGTGCAGCACCAGCTCGCCGAAGTAGGCACCGAAACCCAGCGCGTACAGACTGCAGGCTACTGAGTGGGCGAACCAGGACATCCAGCCCGCCAGAAAGCCATTAGGCCCAGGTAGCCCCTCACGGACCCACAGATAGCCGCCCCCCGCCTCCGGAAAGGCTGAACCCAACTCAGCGTAGGAGGCCGCGGTAATCAGCGTGATCACACCGTTGAGGACGAAGGCCAGAATCAATGCCGGACCGGCTACACCGGCGGCGATGGGCATCAGCACAAAGATACCCGCGCCGATCATCCCGCCGACCCCGATCATCGTGATATCTAGCAGCCCCATATCCCGGCTAAGGGATACCTCTTGTTGTGCTGCCTCCGGTTGCACAGCCATAAGACAAACTCTCCTGATACCTGAGGGGGAGCGCACAAGTACGCGGCTTTGATCGTCCCATATTGTACAATTCTAGCCTCCCTAGCGCAAGAGCGCGCCGCCGCCACCCACCCGCATACGCGCTCTCTTGGGAGGAGATTGGCACGAAAGCGCGAACAGGCCCTTCACACGCCACAAGTTTGCTTTCCACGCTCAGCAAGATCCGCACCAAGGGGGAGCAATGATGAACGATGACATCACCAGCTCAGCCGGGTTTCCCAACCGCCCGCCCCTGGCGCCCACCGCCTTCATCGCCCTGCCCCTGGGCGCCGTTCGTCCACGGGGATGGCTGGAGAACCAGCTTAAGATCCAGCGCGATGGGCTCACCGGCCGCCTCCCGGACATCTGGCCCGATTACGTCGGCAACAACAGCGGCTGGCTCGGCGGCAGCGGTGAGGCCTGGGAAGTCGGCCCCTACTACTGCGACGGCGCGCTGCCCCTCGCTCACCTGCTTCAGGACACCGCGCTGCTCGACCACGTTCACGCCTTCGTAGACTGGACGCTGCGCAGCCAAAATCCCAACGGACTCTTCGGCCCGCAGGAGCAACGCGCTCCCGCATTCGTGCCTAAGCCGCAGGGGACGATCACCGATTGGTGGCAGCGGATGATTATGCTCAAAGTGCTCAGTCAATACCAAGAGGTCAGTGGCGACGAACGGATCATCCCCTTTATGCTCCGGTACTTCTCCTTCCAGATGACCGGCCTCGACGAGCAGCCGCTGTACCGGTGGGCCCAGGTGCGCTGCGCGGAGAATCTGTTAAGTATTTACTGGCTGTACAACCGCACCGGCGAAGGCTTCCTGCTCGACCTGGCCCAGAAGATCTTTGACCAGGGCATGAACTGGACCGCGCAGCTTGGCGAGCAGTTTATGTACCACAATATCACTGCTTTCAATCCGGCCCCGGAAGTTTACTGGAAGACGCACGTGGTCAACATTGCGATGGGCACCAAAAACCCCGGCGTCTGGTGGCAGCAGTCGCACGATAACAAGCATCGCACCGCCTCCCTGGAGGGGATCGCCAAGCTGCTCAAGTACAACGGCGTCGTCCCGGGCATCTTCACCGGTGACGAGCATATCATCGGCAACAGTCCCACCCACGGCACCGAGCTGTGCGCGGTGGTCGAGTTTATGTTCAGCCTCGAGCACCTCTTGCGCATCTTCGGCGAGCCGACGCTGGGCGACCGCCTCGAACGCCTCGCCTACAACGCCCTGCCCGCCACCATTATGCCCGACTGGCTCGGCCACCAGTACGACCAACAGGCCAACCAGGTCCTGTGCACCATCGCCAAGCGCGACTGGGCCAACAACGGTGACACCTCCAACATCTTCAGCTACGCGCCGCACATGTTCCGCTGTTGCAGTGCCAATATGCACCAGGGCTGGCCCAAGTTCGTGAAGCATATGTGGATGGCGACCCCCGACGGCGGGTTGGCGGCAGTCGTCTACGGTCCCTGCCAGGTGACCGCCGAGGTCGCCGGTGGGATCAGTGTCACCATCATCGAGGACACCGAGTACCCCTTCTCGGAGACGATCCGCTTCACCGTCCAGGCCGCTGAGCCGGTGCGCTTCGGACTGAAGCTGCGCATCCCTGGCTGGTGCGAGGACGCTTCCGCACAAATCAGCCATGAACAGTTCACCGGGCTGAAGCCCGGCAGCTTCCACGCCATTGAGCGCGAGTGGCACGACGGTGACATGCTCACGCTCCACCTGCCGATGAAGGTGCACCTCTCGCGCTGGTACAGCAACTCCCTGGGCATCGAACGCGGGCCGCTGGTGTACGGGCTGAAGATCGGCGAGCGCATTCGGGTTATCGGCCAGGGCCCGCTGCCCCAGCGAGAAATCTTCCCCACCACCCCCTGGAACTACGGGCTGGTAGTGGATGAAGATGCCCCGGACGAGTGCGTCGAGGTCACCGAGACGGGTATGTCCTATCAACCGTTCGATCCCGAGGCCGCGCCTATCCGGATGCGAGCCACGGGTCGGCGGCTGCCGGACTGGACGCTCTATCACAACTCCGCCGCCCCACCCCCGGAGAGTCCGGCCAGCTCAAACGAACCAGACGAAGAGGTGACCCTGGTCCCTTACGGCTCCACCAATTTGCGAATCGCAGAGTTCCCCCAACTCGAGGGTAGCTGAGAAGCGTGAGGGACTGAGCTATGTCCGCAGAGACTGACAAGCGGCTGGCGCAGATTGCTCTGATGTGGCACGGCGAGATCGGGCCGGCGGGGTTCCGCCGCCTGGTCGGTCACCTGGGCGATGCGCCTGCCATACTCGCTGCTCCGCAGCAGGAATTGGCCCTGCCCAGCCTGCGACTCAACGCCGAGCAGATTGCTGCGATATCCGGGC
Source organism: Candidatus Zipacnadia bacterium (assembly GCA_029821195.1). Classification (GTDB taxonomy): domain Bacteria; phylum Armatimonadota; class Zipacnadia; order Zipacnadales; family Zipacnadaceae; genus JALGTD01. The sequence continues at coordinate 30,936 of JALGTU010000011.1, read as the reverse complement.
TGGGTGATAAGCTGGCCGAGGTCGAAGAGCAGATCGGGAACCTGGGTGACCAGAACATCCGCGTGGTATGCGACTTCGAGCCGGACTATCCCGAGATTCTGCACGATACCCCCAACCCGCCGCCCGTGCTATGCATCGCCGGCCGCATTCTCCCCATTGACGACCCGGCCGTGGCCATCGTCGGCACGCGCCGCCCCAGCGAGGAGGGCTACCGCATGGCGCACGATGTGGCGGCCGCGTTGGCCGAGCACAAAATCACCGTTGTCAGCGGCCTGGCGCTGGGCTGCGATACCGCGGCGCACCACGGCGCGCTGGATGGCGGCGGCCGCACCATCGCCGTGCTGGGCTCGGGAATCCTGGTCATCCACCCACGCGCCAACCTCGAATTGGCCCTCAGTATCGCCGAACACGGCGCGGTCATCTCCGAGCAGCCGCCTACGGCTCATCCCGCCGTGGGGCGACTCATGGCCCGCAACCGCCTGCAGAGCGGATTGTCCCGCGCGGTCATCGTCATTGAAGCGGGAGAATCCGGCGGGGCCATGAAGACCGTGGAACGGGCCCGCCGCCAGGGCCGGCTCGTGTGCACGATAGAATGGCCGGAAATGGGGGAGAGGCGCGCCGGGCCTGCCCAGCTTCTGGCTGAAGGCGCTGAGCCGATTGACGGCCCGGAGCAAATCGAAGCCCTGGTAAGGGCCCTGTACTTCCACCGCGAGCAGATGCACCGCGATCACGCCGAGGAGTCCCAGCAGCAACTCTTTGGCGGAGAGTGAAGCAACAACTCACTTCGTAGGAGCCAGACCTCTGTCGCAACTGCTTCAGTAGGACAGGCGTCTCGCCTGTCCACAACCGAGGGGCAGGGGGCTGAGTTCATCAACACCTCCCCTCTCGGCCCCGCTGTCTGTAGGGGCGAATGTTGAGCGTTGTGTGCGAAACATCCGCCCGCGGTACAAGCAACCCACGGGTTATGAGATGGCCCAGGACGATTACACTGACGGCAAACGCGACACCGTAATCGCCGCCACCGGATTGTCGGGCTCTCTGACGGGGCAGTTGTACTCGCACTGCCCGCAGCCCACGCACTTGTCAGGCAGCACGAAGGGCCGCAGTTGTCCCTCGTGCATCTCGGCGACCACCGCCTGATACGGGCAATGCTCTACGCAGACCAGGCAGAGCTTGTAGTCGTCGCCCTGCTGCCACGACAGGCACCTGCCGGTGTCCACTGAGGCCAGGCCCAGCTTGATATCCGCCTTCTCCTCGATGGTATGGGGCCGCAGTGCCCCGGTCGGACAAACCCGGCTGCACGCATTGCACTGCTGCTCGCACCAGCCAATTGCCGGGACGAGCACTGGCGTAAACGCCCCATCCAACCCCGCTTGACTGAGTGCGGGTTGAAGCCCGCCGGTGGGGCAGGCGCGCATACAGTTGCCACAACGCACGCACAGGTCGCGGAATTCGCTCTCGGTCATCCGCCGCAGCAGCCCACTAGCCTCGCGGACAGTCGCGCCGGGAGGCCGAATGAGTTTGGGATGGACCTCCCGGTTGCGCTGGCCCAGCCTCGTTGCCAGCCCGTAGACCAGCCCCGAACCCGCTGCAGCCATGAACGCCCGCCGGCTGGTGCGCGTGGCTGCGTCCGCACCACCCGCCATGCCGGCGCGGATTCCGATGTGTACGGCGCCCTCGCGGGGGCAGGCCATGCAGTCGTAGCACAGGATGCACTCAGGCGTATGAGTCTTAGTGCACTCGTCGCCGGGAATCGCTCCCATCTTGCACTTGCCGGCGCAGATTCCGCACCCCGTGCACTGCTCGGAAACGTATCGCTTCCACAGACCGAATTTCCCCACCAAGGCGAGCAGCGCCCCCAGCGGGCAGAAGGTCCGGCACCACATCCGCCGGGCGAAAAAGCTCATGCCCAGCACCGCCAGGAATACCAGGCCCACAGCAACCTCCAGGTGGAAATGGTAGACCGCAGTCGGGTACAGGTGCACTCCGACCTGGCGCAAGAGCGGGCCACTTAGGTCAACAAACAAGTTGTACGCGCCGAGGCTCAGCGGGTAGATGACCACAGCGCCGGTACGGGCGAGCAGCGGCATCGGATCAACAAGCCACGCGATCTGCGTACCGAACAGCGCCGCCACCAGCACCACAGCCAGGAGGTAGTATTTCCACCGAGGACGACTGTACCCCGACCGCTCGCCGCTGCGCCGGCGGAAGAGCAGCGTATCGGATATATCAATGCAAGTACCCAGGGGGCAGAGCCAGCCGCAGAAGAAGCGCCCGAAGATAACAGTCAGCACCAGCAGTAAAAGCCCGCCAAGTATGTAGCGCAGGACAACTGGCCCGCGTGAGAGCAGGGCAGTCAGCGCTACCAGCGGATCCATACGCAGGAACACCGGGGGGGGCATCTCCCCGCCGGGCACCCAGCGCGACTGGTAAAGCAGCCACCCGAAGCCAAACAGCGCAGCCAGTTGTACTATCCGGCGAATCCACCTGACACGCATATGTGCAGCCCTGTTGTTAAGCGCCAGACTGACGATCTTGCCTAGTCGTTGCCGCGTCCATCCCACCAGTAGGTGCGAAAGCCTTCAAGAGCCTCGCAGACCGCGTCAATATTCTCTGACGGCGTCGGCGGGTAGATGCCCACGACCAGCTCCAGCCCGCCGCGCGGCGAACCCAGCTTCCTGACCTCTTCCTCGATCAGGTCGTGAATTTCCCAGCGGCTCCCAAACGGCACGATACTCTGGCGATCCACGTCCAGGCTGATACACACCCGCCCTTTAACCTGCTCGGCGAGGTTATCAATGCCATTGACCAGGTCCTGGGGATTGATGATGTCCACGCCACACGCCAGGATCTCGTCCATGATATCCATGATGTAGCCATCGCTGTGCATATAAACGAGCACGCCCGCCTGGTGAGACGGCGCCATCAGCTTTCGGTAGGCCGGCGCAATCCATCTTGCAAAGGCTCTAGGACCCATAATTGACGCGGTCTGTGTTCCCAGGTCCTCGGGAAAATTCATCACATCAACACCCATCGCCAGGTACTGGTCAATGATCACCCGGCTGTGGCCAACGATCATATCAATTAGCTGCTGGAGGCGCGGCTCATCGGTCGCCATATCCATCATCATGTTCTCGAAGCCGCGCAGGTAACACAGCCGCATGAACAGGTGGCCGTGCGCCAGCCCGCCAGTAACCGGCTTGTCCGCCTTCCTGGTCGCTTCGATATTCTGGCGGATCTTCTCCCAGTCGGCCGGAGCTCGATCAGCCTGCACCAACGGGTCAGGAACCTGATAGCTATCCAGGGCTGTCCAGTCCGCAAGCGGGGGATTGACAGCAATGCCCTCGAGCCCCTCAATCGCGCTCCGCCACTGGCATCCCCAGTTATCGGTAAGCACCCACCGCTCGGACTTGGCCGGGCCAGACTCCGTCTCATCGCAATCAGGATCACCACGCACGAGGTAGGGAAGCAATATCGGGTGACGGGCCAGGACCGCGTCGAGCTCCTCGCCGAGCTGGCGGCGGCTCGCCCCGGAGATTACCACCATACAGGGCATCCACTCCGGGCCGGCCATCGTGGCATTACGCAGGTAGTTTTCGCGTTCGGAGAGGGGCATGAATAATCTATACCTTCGCCTGGTACGGCGACTACTGACCGGTCGAACCGAACCCACCCGTGCCGCGGCTGGTCTCGGGCAGGTCGGTGACTACCTGCCACTCGCCCCGGGTCACGGACGCGATGATCAACTGAGCGATGCGCTCGCCGTGCTTTACTACAAACGGCTCGTCACCCAGATTGATGAGGGCCACCTTTACGGTACCCCGATAGTCCGCGTCAATGGTCCCCGGCGAGTTGACCACCGTTACGCCGTGCTTAACCGCCAGCCCGCTGCGCGGCCGCACCTGGGCTTCAAAACCGGGCGGCAGGGCAATGCGCAGGCCCGTGCTCACTAGCGCCCGCTGCCCCGGCTCGATCACGACCTGCCGTCGCCCTTGGTCGGCGAGCGCCGCGCGCAGGTCCATACCCGCCGACTGCGCTGTCTCGTATCGCGGCAGCTCCAGGCCTTCCGCTTCCGGCATCACCCGCACGGGAACCGCGACCTTCTGCACTCCTATGCTCACCTGATTGCTCGCCTCCGGCTCTCTTCGCATCGGCGCTATTATACCAGAGACCTGTGGCCCACACAACGTTCGCCACGCGCGCCCGCCAGCCGCGTTGCCTCCCCACCGATAGGAGCGACATCTCGTCCGCCGTAGCTTCAGCGCAGGCGGATCCTGTCGCGACTGTATCCGGTCAGGGGTGGCGAAGAGTTCCGATGTTGACAGCCGGCTGGAGCTTAGGTATAATGTAACCCGTGACTGTTAGGGAAACCCAACGCGTTGCAAGCTGCGACCAGTATTGCTAATTCTGCAGCCTGCCACTAGCCGTATTGACCGGTCTGACGTCTCAGAGCCCGTAAAGCGATCTCAAGCTGAAGAGCAAGTTTCCGATAGAGTGTGAAGCTATGCCCAGGGAAATTCTCCTGAGAATGCGACTCACCAGCCATATGGCCTACGACTGCGCGCCGGAAGACCAGGAGAGCGGTATTCTAGCGGAGAATCCCGATCTGCCGGCCACCATTTCGTTTGAACCGACCGACCAGGAGCAGCTTGAGAGCGATACCGAGGAGATTAACGAGCAGGAAACCGACGATAGCTCTGCGAGCGAATAGCTAACGGGGCCGTCTCCATCAGGTTCTGAGCACGGCAGACGATAGGCGGGCAGCAGTTGAGGACTGAGCAAGCCCTTGAAAGCCGAAATCGTCGCTATCGGGACCGAGCTGCTGTTAGGCGAAATAGACGACACCAACGCCACCTACATATCCCGAGAGCTCACCACCATCGGGGTTGACGTATACCTGCGCCATACGGTAGACGACGATCTGGGCCGCATCGTCCAGGTCCTGGGGGCGGCGATGCGCCGTAGTGACGTCGTCATCGTCTGTGGTGGCCTGGGTCCCACTCCTGATGACCTCACCCGCGAGGCTCTCGCCCAGGTCACCAGCCGCGCCCTGCAAACCGTCCCGGGCGCCGAGCAGCACCTCCGCCAGTTCTTCGCCCAGCGTCACCGGACGGTCACCGAGAATAATCTCAAGCAGTGCCAGGTGCCCCGTGGCGGCCAGCTTCTGGATAACCCCGTCGGCACTGCCCCGGGAATTCTCGTGGAGCACGAAGGCTCCACGCTAATTGCCGTCCCGGGCCCGCCGCCCGAGATGCGCGAGATGATGCACAGCCACGTGATGCCCTACCTACGCGACCAACTCCACGAGCGAGGCGATGTGCCCTTATTCACCCGCTCCCTGCGCCTCGCTGACATCGGTGAGTCCACCGCGGCCGAGCAACTCGCCGACATTCTGGACAATCAAACCGATCCTGCCCTCGCCCTGTATGCCTCCCCTGGGGAAGTACGCGTGCGGATGTGGACTAAGGCCGAATCACAGTCCGAGGCCAACAAGAAGCTGGGTAGCCTCGAGCAGCTCGTCCGCCAGCGGCTTGCCGAGCACGTCTACGGCGTGGACCACGAGACGATGGAAGTGGCCCTCGGCCAGGCGCTACTGGCGGCGGGCGCAACCCTGGCGATTGCCGAAAGCTGCACCGGCGGGCTGATTGCCAGCCGCATCACCGATGTGCCGGGTAGCTCGCGCTATTTCCTCAACGGTTACGTGACCTACAGCAACGAATCCAAGCAGCGCCTGCTCGCGGTAGAGCCTGAGCTCATCGCCAGGCACGGCGCAGTTAGCGCAGAATGTGCTCAAGCGATGGCCCAGGGCGCCCGCTTGGCCAGCGCTGCCGATTACGCGCTGGCCGTGACCGGTATTGCCGGGCCCGACGGGGGGACCCCCGAGAAGCCGGTGGGGCGGGTCTACATCGCGGTGGACGACGAGTCCGGGGGAGTTATCCGGCAATTTGATTGGCCGGGGACGCGCAGCCAGTTCAAGCGGCGCGTCTCGCAGATGGCGCTGAACCTGGTCAGAAAGAGGGTGCTGGGCCTTGCCTGAGACGCTGCGGCTGTTCTTCGCGGTGCCCTTGCCGGACGAGATCCGGGCTGCCGCCCGGGAGCTGCAACAGGAGTGCGCCTGCGACGAGATCAAGATCGGCTGGACCAGGCCGCAGAACATGCACTTTACCCTGAAGTTCCTGGGTGATACGCCCGAGAACCGCGTGCCCAAGCTGGCGGAAGTCGCCGAGCAAGTCGCTCAGTCGTGCCCGGTCCACCGGGTCACCGTCGCGACCGTCGGCGCCTTTCCCCACACCCGCCGGCCCCGGGTGATCTGGCTGGGCTGCACCGACGGCGCTGCCGAACTGGGCCACCTGGGTACCGAGCTGGATCGCGCCCTGGCCCAGGCGAAGTTGAGCCGGCGAGAAAAGCGCGACTTCGTCCCCCATCTGACGCTGGGCCGAGTACGCGGTGGGCATAACTTCAGCGAGCTGACGGCGCAACTGGACCGCCTGGCTGACCGCGTGGTCGGCCCGATGCCGGTAGATCACTTTGTGCTGATGCGCAGTGACCTGCAGCCGGGACAACCACCGGTCTACACGGAACTGGCGCGACTTGACCTTACCGGGGAGAACCCCGGCCAGTAGTCGTGGCGAGGCATAACCTGCCCGAAGGGATGTGATGACAATGGCGGACAAAAAAGGCGACGATAAGAGCAAGGCTCTCGACTTGGCGGTAACCCAGATCCGCAAACAGTTTGGCGAAGGGGCAGTAATGCGGCTGGGCGAAGCACCCACGAACCTGGCCATTGACGTCATTCCCACTGGGGCGCTGTCCCTGGACATCGCCCTGGGCGTGGGGGGGCTGCCGCGGGGCCGCACTGTCGAGATATACGGCAGTGAAGGCTCGGGCAAGACCACTCTGGCCCTGCACGTGCTGGCCGAAGCCCAGAAGCTTGGCGGCACCGGCGCGTTTATTGACGCCGAACATGCCTTCGCCCGTGAGTATGCCGAGAATCTGGGCGTGGACCTCGACGACCTGCTCGTCTCCCAACCCGACACCGGCGAGCAGGCGCTGGATATCTGTGACACCCTCATCCGCAGCGGCGCCTTGGACGTCATCGTCATAGACTCGGTGGCCGCCCTGGTGCCCCGCGCGGAGCTCGAAGGCGAAATGGGCGATAGCCACGTTGGCTTGCAGGCCCGGCTGATGAGCCAGGCCCTGCGCAAAATCAGTGGCTCGGTCTCCCAGAGCAATGCCATCGTGGTCTTCATCAACCAGATCCGGGAAAAGATTGGCGTTATGTTCGGCAATCCCGAGACCACTCCGGGGGGACGCGCCCTGAAGTTCTGGTCTTCGGTCCGCCTGCATCTGGGCCCGCGCGAGAGCATCAAGCGCGCGACGGAGTCAATCGGCCGGCGCATCAACATCCGCGTGGTCAAGAATAAGGTCGCCCCACCCTTCAAGCGCTGTGAATTTGACATCATCTATGGCGAGGGTATATCCCAGGAGGGCTGCATCCTCGATGAGGCCGTCGAGCTGAAGCTGGTGGAGAAGTCAGGAAGCTGGTACAGCTACAACGACGAAAGCATCGGCCAGGGCCGCGATAATGCCGTACAGTTCCTGGCTGAGCACGACGACATCCGTGCCACATTGGAGGCAAGCATACGCGAAGCGCACGGCCTGACGCCACTCGCCGCGCCAGCTCGGGCCGAATCAGAGTCCGATGAGTCCGAGCAATAACAAGAGCAGCGGCCACTCAGGGGGCAACCTGGCAGTGGACAACACGCCGCGAGTTACTGCCATTAAGCCACAAAAACGCAACCCGCATCGCTATGCGATATTCGTCAACGACGAGTTTGCCACCGGCGTAAGCGAGGAGGTGATGGTCAAGCTACAACTACGGCTCGGTGAGCCAGTAACCACGCAGCGGCTCGCGCAGATAGTCGCGGCCGAACAGGATAGCCAGACGCAGCGGGCAGCCCTGAATCTCCTGGAGCATCGCGCCCGTACTCGGCACGAGTTGATCCGGCGCCTGCGCATCAAAGGACTACCGGACGAATCAGTCCAACGGGTTATCGAACAGCTCCAGGCCCAGGGGCACATCAATGACGAAGAGTTCGCCCGGCAGATGGCCAGGAGCCTAGCCCGCAGCAAGCACCTGAGCAAGCAGGCCATTCTCCGTAAGATCGAACAGGCCGGCGTGGATCGGGAAGCCGCCCAAGCTGTGATCGAGCAGGAGCTGGCTGACTACGACGAGCGCCACCATTCCGAGCAAGCCGCCCACCAGCAGATGCGCCATCTGGGTGGGCTTGAGCCAACGGTACAACGCCGCCGTCTGTACAGCTATCTGCAGCGCCGCGGATTTCCGCATGCCCTGATTGTCGAGGTTATTGACGAGCTGCTCACCGACGACCGCTAACCGGTGGTCACCGGTCCTGGCACCAGCACCGTCGCAGACGGCAGTCCGCCCGGCCCGGTGGCTCCTCGGGCAATCGGTCGGGGAGACACACTGCTGCAAGCAGCAAGCGCCACATCTAGGCCCATAAACGAAACTGGAGGTGCTCCCTATGACGTTGGAGACCCTTTCACATATACTCTACCTAAACACAATGGCTGTACTGATAACCGGCTTCGTAGCGTTGGTTTTGTTCCTATTCCTGCTTCAGCGCGTCCTGCGGCTGCGCCAACAGCTAAACAATACCCAGCAGGAAGCCGAGCAGCGCGTCGCGGAAGCCCGCAAGCAGCTCGAAACCAGCCAGCGTGAGACAGAAGTGGCCGCCAAGGAGAAAATACTCCAGGTCCGCCAGAAGGTCGAACAGGAAGTCGAGGAGCAACGCGCCGAGCTGGAAAAGACCAAGCGCCGTCTCGAGCAGCGCGAAGACATTATTGACACCCGCCAAAGAGAACTGGACAGACTGAGCAAGGACCTGAGTGGCCGCGAAGAGCAGCTCGAACAGCAGCGGCAACAGATCGAAGAGCTCACTGTCCAACAGTTCGAAGAACTCGAGCGAATCGCCGCGCTCAGCCGCAGCGAGGCGCGCCAGGAGCTGCTCGATCGGCTCAACGAAGAACTGCGCCAGGAGCGACTGCAGTTCATCCAACGTAGCCAGCAGCAAGCCGAAGAACAGGCCGAACGGCTCGCCCGCAATACTATCGTCCAGGCCATCCAGCGCTGCGCCGTTGACCACACCAGCGAGACCACGGTCTCGGTGGTGCCATTGTCCAGCGACGACATGAAAGGCCGGATAATCGGCCGTGAAGGCCGCAATATTCGCCACTTTGAACAGCTCAGCGGCGTTGACCTGATTGTGGACGATACGCCCGAAGCAGTAGTGCTCAGCGCCTTTGACCCCGTGCGCCGTGAGGTGGCCCGAGTCGCCCTGGAGAATCTGATCCGCGACGGGCGCATCCATCCCGGACGTATCGAAGAGATGATCGAAAAGGCCCAACAAACCATCGAGACCCGCATCCGCGAAGCCGGCGAGGCTGCTACCCTCGAAACCGGCGTTACCGGCGTCCATCCGGAAATTGTCCGCCTGCTGGGTAAACTCCAGTTCCGCACCAGTTTCGGGCAAAACGTCCTGCGCCACTCCATCGAGGTCTCCCACCTGGCCGGGGCCATGGCTGGTGAAATCGGCGCCCGTGTGGCCTTAGCCCGCCGCGCTGGACTGCTCCACGACATCGGCAAAGCCATTGACTTCGAGCGCGAAGGCACTCACGCCCAGATCGGTGCGGAGATTTGCCGGACCCACGGCGAACGCGAGGAAGTGATCCACGCCGTCGCCGCCCATCACGGCGAAGTTGATTTGGAGTCGGTCGAAGCCGCCCTCGTGCAGGCCGCCGACGCCATCTCCGCCGCGCGCCCCGGAGCACGCCGCGAAACGCTGGAAAACTACCTGAAACGGCTCGAGAGCTTAGAGGACATCGCTATGGCCTTCGCCGGCGTGGAAAAAGTCTACGCCATCCACGCCGGGCGCGAGATCCGCGTCCTGGTCAAACCCGAAGACATCAGCGATCTGTCCACCTACGAGCTCGCTCGCGACATGGCCGGGCGCATTGAGCAGGAGATGAACTATCCAGGACAAATCAGAGTCACCGTCATCCGGGAAACCCGGGCTATCGAATACGCCAAATAACCGCCCCTACCGCCGCAGGATGCCTGCTTAGCCAATAATCTTGGCCAGGAGAACGCAGTTTGAATATACTCTTCATCGGTGACGTTGTGGGCCGGGTCGGACGCACAGGCCTGACTGATGGGCTACCCGGCCTGGTTCACGAACATAATGTTGACTTCGTCATTGCCAACGGCGAAAACGCCGCCGGGGGCAAAGGGCTGACCTCCCCGACCGCCCAGGAACTCTTCACCGCCGGTGTTGACTGCCTGACCTCCGGCAACCATATCTGGGCGCAGCGCGAAGCCTACGAGCTCCTCGACCGCCACCCGCGCGTCCTACGCCCGGCCAATTACCCTCCGGGAGCCCCGGGCCGAGGCGCCGCAGTCTATCAGGCGGCCGACGGCACCAAAGTAGGCGTGCTCAACCTCCTGGGGCGCACCTTTATGGACCCCGTTGACTGCCCCTTCCGCCGCGGTGAGCAGGAGATTAAGAACCTGGCGCCGCAAGCCGATGTAATAATCGTTGACTTCCACGCCGAGGCCACCTCCGAGAAACGCGCTATGGGCTTCTTTCTCGACGGCCAGGTCACTGCCGTCATCGGTACGCATACACACGTGCAAACCAGCGACGAACAGATCCTAGCCGGCGGCAGTGCTTACATAACCGACTGTGGCATGACCGGCCCGCTCGATACGGTCATCGGCGCCAAAAAGGAGGTAATAATCAACAGATTCGTCAACCGCCTGCCTCAGCGCTTTGAAGTACCCAAGCACGGGCCTTGTCTAATATCGGCGGTAGTGATACAATGTAATCGTGCTAATGGCGTGGCCCAGGCGATAACACGGATAAGTATTGCTTCCCGGCATCCCGAGCCATAAGGCACCGTATGACATGAGCAATCGCTGAGGACCGATTGCACCCGGCACAACCTGTTCAATGTGCTCTACATTATACTGAACATCGGCTTACTACGCACAACAATCCTAGCACAAATGCACGTAGCTACCTCCACTGGTGAGGTAAGAGGCAAATGCAGACAGCAGAAAAAGGGGGAGTAGCGGTGGCTCTTCTGAAGGTAGGATCCAAGTCCGATCCCAACAAGGTTGCCGGAGCGCTGGCCGGGACCATCCGGGAAGAGAATCGCTGCGAGATGCAAACCATCGGCGCCGGTGCCCTGAACCAGGCCATTAAGGCGTTGGCCATCGCCCGGGGCTTCCTCGCCCCTTCGGGGATAGACTTAATCTGCTATCCGGCCTTCGTTGACGTGATCATTAATGGTAATGAACGCACCGCTATCAAACTGTTCGTCGAACCACGGGGGCATTGATCACACCCCACTGGCTGCGGATCGGCACCGCGACTGAGATCACTGTGCCCCGCTTTCCTGGGTGTGGAAGCGGGCGTTTTGCATCAAAGCACCCGAGAACGGTCTCATTCTGTTCGACACCAGCTCGGGTCTGGCCCGGGCTGCGGTCGGTGGGCCCGACTTCCAACCCCCACCCCCAGTCCGCAACCGGGACCTACCGGAGGGTGCACTAATGAGAGCAGATATGACCTGGCAGGAGCGAGCACCCCAGATCGTTATCTATCTGCTGCTGGCGTTGGCGCTGATATTTGTGTACCTGGTGTTTATGGCCGGACAGTTCAAAGGCCTCACCGACGTCAACGCCATGGACTATGCCCAAATCGGCCGGAACATCGCCCAGGGCGAAGGGTTTACCACCAATTTCATCAAGCCGCTGAGCCTGACACGCCAACTGAGCTTGGAGCGTCATCCCGACCTGACCTATCCCCCCATCCATCCCTGGCTGATCTCGGTGGTTATGCACACCGTGGGAATGAACGACCGCGCCGTTGCTCTGGCCAGCGGCATTCCCTTCCTGCTCACCATCCCGCTCATCTTGATATTTGCCCTGTGGCTCTTCGACAGCCGCGTTGCCTGGCTGGCGGTGGCCCTGTACGTCACCAACATCGCTATGCTCGGCTACAGCATCTCCGGGCTGGAAGTGCACCTGCTGGCCTTGTTAGTCACCGGTCTGCTTATGGTGCTATACCAGTACGCACAGCACCGGGAATACCGGCCGCTGCTCGCCGCCGCCGCCGGACTCCTGTTGGCCTTGATCTATCTGACTAAGTACCTGTGGGCCATCATACTCATTCCCATCCTGGTATACTTGTACTATGTTTCCGAACGCCGCCAACGCGCCCAAGCTATGATCGTTCTGGTCGTCGTCTTCCTAGTCATCATAGCACCATGGTGCTACCGGATGTACAACGTCAGCGGTAATCCCTTCTTTACCTGGCGCTGGTATGAGACCATCATGACTACCCGGACCAATCCGGGCATGACCCTGTACCGCTCGTTCCCCGAAAAGCTCACCCCCTTGCCCACTTACGCCCTTCAGCACCCCGTAGAGATATACGAGAAGTTCCGCACTGGCGTCGCCACCCTCTATGGCGTTCTGCCGAAGGTGGGCGGGGCCTACGTGACTGCCTTCTTCGTTGTCGCTATCCTGGTGCCCCTGGGCACCCGAAACTTCGAAAGGCTCCGGTACTTGCTGTACGGGATGTTCGTGCTGGTATTTCTGGCCCTGATAGTAGTTATGGCGGACCCCCGCTTGTTGTATCCGCTCGCGCCCATCGTCACTTTGATCGCCGCCGCTTTCTTCTACCGGGTATTCCTGCCCATTGTCCAGAATCTGGGATTGCGCGAACAACGACGCTACACCACCCTAGCCGTGAGCGTCCTGCTGCTCTCCCAGATTATTCCGATGCTGTTCTCGCTGACTACCCGGCCCGGGCCGGGAGAAACCACCACCCGGGAGCAATTCGTTACCTGGACACGCGAGGCCAAGGAGTTGGGGGGCGAACCGATCATCTGCGATGTCCCCTGGCTCTCCGCATGGCATAACGATATGGTTTCCATCTGGATACCGAAGTCACCCCAGGACCTCAAACGCATCCAGGAAAAGGTCGGCCAGATCCCCTGGATGCTGTTGACGCCAGCCATAGCCCGCAACGAAACTGCCGAGCGGACCCGCCAGTGGGCGCAAATGTGGCGCGAAGCCATTGTCCGGGACATACTCCCCCGCTATGGCTTCGTCGTCCAGGAGCGGATTGGTGATGGTTCGTGGGTGCTGTTCCGCAAGATACCGACGGCGCCTTTCGAGATCAGCCCCCCAGAAAGCGCCCCACCAGTGAATTCATCTGAATCGGAAAGCTGATGCCCGCATCCCCAGATTCCCATCTGGTTACAGAGTGTTACTGGTGCAGCACGCCCCTGCCGGAGGGCACCAGGATCTGCCCCGAGTGCGGCCTCAAGCAGTATCGCACCTGCTACTGCGGCACGGAGATCCTCGTGACGGCACTACGCTGCCCCAACTGCGGCGCGGATTGGTCTGCCAGTTTGCGCATCCGCCGCAAAGCCAAACTCCGGCGGCCCAGTTATAAGTCAATGCTCAAGTCCGCCGCCCTGGGCAGCGGGGTCGCACTGGTAGTTGCCGCCCTGCTCAATGCCATCGTCACCGGACTGGCCCGCCGCAGCATTTCCGGCGACCAGCAGATCCCCACCTCCATCACCCAGAAAGTGGGGCTGGCCATTGACACCATCGCGACGATACTGCAAACGATCGGGCACCATCTGGCCGAGAGGAGCGGCGGACTCATCGCCGCTATCGTGGTAATCGTCGTCGGCGCCGCGATCGGAGCACTCACCTATCTGGCCCGCCGCGGCTTCCTGCGACTTGGGAAAGACCGTAAACACCTCCGCAGGCGTTGAAGACCCAGTTCTTCCCAATCCAGTGGGTTGGAATAGCAATGAGCACATCAACAGTTGGCACAGCCCGCCCCTCTCAGCGTGTCCCTGCCCGCAACCGCGTCATTTCACCGGTGCAACTGTTCATCTTATCCGCAGCGGTTCTCCTCGTCTACCGCCGTTACATCTTCTGGATGGTTGATTGGTGGTCGAGAAGCGAATACTACGGACACGGATTCCTGATCCCCATCGTCACCGGCTACCTCATCTGGCGCCAGCGGGAGGAACTGCGCAAACTGCCCCGAAAAGAGTTCCGCGCCGGCATCAAGCTCATCGCCGCCTCTCTGCTGCTGCACCTCGCCGCCACCTTCGGCGATGTCCACTTCCTCTCTGGCTTTGCGCTGGTGGGTACCATATTCGGCCTGGTCGTCTGGCTCGGGGGCCGCTCCTGGGGCCGGGCGTTGGCCTTTCCCGTAGCCTTCCTCTTGTTTATGGTGCCTCTGGACCGACTGCTCATTGACCAGCTTGCTCAACCTCTCCAGGTCTTCTCCGCGCAGCTGGGCGGGAGAGCCGTCGCCGCCATCGGCACCCGCATCGCTATCGAGGGCACGGCGATCCACACGCCGGTCTATACCTTCGAAGTGGCCATTCCCTGCAGCGGCCTGAAGTCAATGATCGCCATGACCGCGCTGGCCGCGCTCTTTGCCTACCTGCTGATAGCGCCGCGCTGGAAGAAACTGCTGCTCTTTGCCGTCGCCGTCCCCGTAGCTCTGCTGGCCAACACCGTCCGGATATTCGTTACCGTGGTACTCGGTACTACCCTCGGCCCCGCGATGGCGGAAGGCTTCTTTCACAGCGCCTCGGGAATCCTGGTCTTTATGCTCGGCCTGGCCGGCCTGTTTGGTGTGGGGAGGTTGCTGGGATGTCTCCAGTTGCGCGAAGATATCTAGTGGCCCTGGCGACACTGCTGATCACCGCCGGTGTGCTCGAGGGCATTCGCGCCATCAGCGCAGCGTCGCCGGCCTACACCCCCAACTTCGAAACGCTGCCTCTCCGCATCGCTGATTACGAGGGTGAGTCCATCGAGGTAGACCAAAGCATCTTCAACTTCCTGGGTGCCGACGCTATGCTCGAGCGGCTCTACACCGGCCCGGAAGGCACGGTGAGCGCAACCCTGATCTACGGCGCCCACTGGCGCAACGTCCACTCCCCCGCGGGTTGTTACCCCGCCCAGGGTTGGCTTATCGTCAATAGTGAAACCGTCGAGGTGCCTGCCCCCCACAACTCACCTACCCCCGAGAATATCCAGGCGCAACTGATTCGCGTAAGCAAAGAAGACCAGCAACGCCTGGCGATGTTTGTCTTCTGCCATCCGGGCGGAACCACTTCCGACTGGACCTGGCAGACTGTCAATGTACTGTTCGGTCAGATCTTCTCCCAGCGCGGCGCTGGCGGCGTGATCATCATCCTCCGTACTGACCCGATGCCCAACCTCGCCGTCGCCCAGCGGCGGCTTGAGCAGTTCCTGGCCGAAGTCTACCCCTACGCCGTCGGCTTCTGGTACGAGGACTCGGCGAAGGAGTAATCAGCAGCGAGGTTCTCAGTCACGCTCGGTATGAAAGACCGAGACCCCGTGGTTCTCGTAAACTCCCGCCCATCCCTCTTCCTGGGCAAGCTCCCGCAGCCGCTCTCTGGGCAGCCCCGCAGCCCACCGCACCGCCGGCAGATATCGTGGCACGACCAGCGTATCCACGCCATAATGCTCGATAACCTGCCTGATGCGGGAAAGCTCGTCGAACGGAATCTGCACCGCGGCCCGCGCACCATAGAAGCGCACCAGATACGGATAGTGCGACATCACCACCGCATCCCCCGGAAGATTCACCTTTATCCAGCGAGCGGCATCGGTGTGCTGTCCTATCCTCGTTCGCGGCTCACTCAATCCCAGGCGCCACCCGCCGTAAGCGCCCACGCCCAAGCTCCCGACCAGCATCAGCACAGCCAGCACAATTCCCGTCGCCCACCGGCATCGCCGCACCAGGCGCTGGGCTATCATCAGCCCACCCGCTGCCGCGCTGAGCGTGATAACCGGTACCACCACCAGCAGCAGCCGGGGCCGAATCACCCAAAAGACCGCCAGCTCCAGCACAAACAGCAGCAGGATCACCCACATCCGCCGCAGCCGAGGGGTGTACGATTGTACTAGTACAATATACAATGCTGGCAGTACGAAGAATATCCCCGGGCCACGCACGAACAGCTCCAGGACCGCCCGGCGGAGCTGCTCACCAGCCTTGCCCGCCACGCCCAGCAGGCCCTTGTTCCTGGCCCACTCGCCCACCGAGGGGAGCGACTCCCCCCAGTATACGTGCATCAACGCCCGGCCCGAAGCGTCGCTGCCAATGTGCCCGGCGGTGTAGACATTGGTGGAATAGGCCGGATTGCCGAAGATCAGGTAGTTGCGTACCAATACAGGGGAGGCGAAGACCAGGGCAAGGCCGGCCAGCGCGGCCAGCCAGCCCAGCCGCCGCCCGGGAGCTAACTTTGAGGCATCCAGCCAGAAGAAGACCGCCAGCGGCACCACCAGCAACAGCGCTGCCGGCTTGACGGTGTAAGCGACCCCCAGCGCTGCCCCGGCAGCAAGCGTTAGCACCGGCCGGTCGCGGGCGGCAATGAGCAGCAGCAGGGCCAGCAAGGCCAAATCAGTGCAGAGCACATCGGCAGTGGCGCTCAGTGACGCCCGCAGCCAATGCGGCCAGGTCAGAAACAGCAGCGCGGCGGCAAGACCCACCAGCGGGGCCAGCCCCAGCCGCCGAGCCAGGGCCCATACCAGCAGGGGCCCGACCAGCAGGCCCAGAAAGATGTTGGGCAGCGTCGCAGCGAACGGCGTCTCGCCCAGCAGCCGCATACTTGCGGCCAGCACGACCGACCACGCCGACGCGCGGCGGTCTTCGGGGTGAAACACCTCCGGGTACTGGCGGTAGAAGTTGCCGACTACCTCACTGCTCAGGCCCCTCCCGGCCAGCAGGTTGCGCGCAACCTCCACGTAGTTGGCCGCATCGTAGGGCTCCAGGAGCGGGTCGAGCCAGGCGACAGTGCTACCTGTCGCCAGAACCACGCCGCAGACCACAAGCAGGAGGCGCAGGTGCGACCGATATGCCGGATGATCCCTCATTTGTGCAGTCACAGGGCTCTCCCTGCCCGTTACTCTGTCGCTCAGAAGGAGGTTAGCCGTGGGTGGGGAATAGCCCTTCCATTGGCCCATCTCAGTCCGCTGATGGCCGGATGTAAGAGATGACCCAGAGCGGGATGAACCGGCGCAGGTTTCTTGAGACGGCCACTGGTGCCGGTGCAGCAACGCTTGGCCTCGGCCTGAGTGAGCATATTCAACCAACCTCTGCACAGGAGGAGCCAGCCATGGCACCAACAGCCTCAGGCGAACGCCCCGCCCGCCGCCTAAGAGAGATAATGTGGTCGTTCGCTGTACGTCCCCTCATATACCAGAGGTATACGGACATTGCGACGGTTCCCACGTCGCCCGCTTCCGGCACCAAGCAACTGGGCGGCGGCACGATTCGCAACGTTATTGCCGCGATCAGCCCCGACGAAGAGCAGGCACATGAACTGGACGAGTTTGACCGGGTGGTCTGGTCGCTGGGAATTCCCCGTGACCCAGCCGCAGGCGACTACCTGGACCGGCTCCACGTGATGGACGAACTGGCCGCAAACCACCCCAACATCGAGGGCGTGGTGCTCGATGACTTTGAGAAGCTTATCCGCCACCTTAGGGCCTCGCCCAAGCTGCTGGCGGATGTGTGCTACGCCATCCAGAGCCGCGCTCACCCTTACTCGCTGTGGGGCGTCATCTACGACAAGGACCTCGACGGCATTCCGGTGGCCGGTCTGTACGGCTACGACGGCCCGACCTGGCCCCTCAATGAGTATCTGGACCTATTCAATGTCATTTCCTTCTGGACGATCCGCAGCGCTGATGTGCTCAAGCTGGAGCAGAACTTCGAGCGCCTGGAGGAGATGGCGGGGGGCAAGCCGATCAGCCTGGGCCTATACATGCACAACTTCGGCCACGGCGAGAGCACGGAACTGATGTCCGTCGAGCGGATGAAGCACCAGTGTGAGTTGGCGCTGCAGTGGGCCAAGGAGAAGCGCATCGTGGCTATGAGCTTCCTGAGCACCGCACTGCTGGGTATGGATCTGGACGCGGTCAAGTGGACCCAGAGCTGGATCGCCGAAGTAGCCGACGAGGAGATACCGCCGATCTGACCAGGCACAAACCGCTTACTCTGGATGTTTGCAGGGAAGGAACCAATCATGGCAACCGATTCCCCAAATGAACGCCCTACCCGCCGGCTGCACGAAATAATGTGGGTTTTTGCGCTGCGTACGCACTGCCACGACTCCTGGGTGGGTATCGAGTCCGATTCGACTCCGGCTTCCGGCACGAAGGCCCTAAGCCCCAATATTCGCAATATCACCGCCGCACTCGGGCCGGAGGAGGAAGAAGCTCGAGGGCTGGACGAGTTTGACCGCGTGGTGTGGACGGCGGGGATCTCCCGCGACCCGGCCGACCAAGACGCTATCACCGCCGCGCTCCAGAAGATAGACAAGCTCGCCGCTAATCATCCCAACATCGAGGGGGTAATGCTGGATGATTTCTCCAAGATCATCCGCCATCGCCGGACAACGCCCCAATACCTGGCGGACATCCGCTACGCCATTCAGAGCCGGCCTCACCCCTACTCGCTGTGGGGCGTCATCTATACTCACAATTTCCCCGGCATACCCCAGCACATCTACGGCTACGAAGGTCCGATCTGGCCGCTGAGCGACTATCTGCCGCTTTTCGATGTCCTCTCCTTCTGGCATTGGTTTGCCGAGGATCTTACTGAGCTGGAGCGCAACTTCGAGCAGCTGGAAGAAATGGCCGGGGGGAAGCCTATTAACCTGGGGTTGTATATGTACGACTTCGGCGGCGCGGATCCTACCGGCAAACACCCCCGAGGCAAGCTCATACCGGTGGAACTGATGCAGCACCAGTGTGAGCTAGCGCTAAAGTGGGCCCAAGAGAAGCGTATCGTGGGGATGCAGTTCCTCGGCTCCACGCTGCTCGATATGGACCTGGCTGCGGTGAACTGGACCAAGGCCTGGATCGCCGAGGTCGCCGACGAAGAAATCCCGGCAGTGTAGCCACCTCACTGCTCCGTCTTGATCACCGCGCCACTGGTTGCCACCAACTCCTGCCCAGCCGAGGGTACGCGCACAAACGTGCTGTTGACCACCGACACTCGGCAATTCTCCCGCGCTACGATCGCGCCAATCATCTCGAGGCTGCCCACGAAATGGCAATCGGCAACGTTGACGTTGCTACCCCCGAAACAGGCCAGGCGCATGTTGCCTCCGAACCCGCCGGCGAAGGTCAACCCATCTAATGTGACCTGCGCGCAGCGGTCAACTCGCAACTGGTCGATGGTAATGCTGCCGCCGTCTGGAGCCACCAGCCGGGGGGTGACATCGCTCGCAGCCCGAAAAGTCACCACGGCGCGGCTCGATATGCCGAGCCGACAGCTAACGTTCTTGGCCGTTATCACCCCCAACCGAGCACTCCCATGTGTCCTGATCTCCACCGACCCGGCTCCTGATATGTCGAGGAAGTCAGCGTGAGCCGCCTCTTGACCTGTCACCACAACCATGAAAGGTGTGTCCACCGTACAATTCCGGAATAGGTCGGCCACCTTCTGCAGGCTCTGCCAGGCCTGCTCGGGTGTGCGGCCGTCGTTGGCGTCGTCACCGTTGTCGCTGTCCACATAGAGCGTGAGGCCCTCTTCCGGGGCGGGAAAGACCGTGCGGACGCCGCTGTTAATCTTATGCCCAGGATGGCCGGAAGCAATACCCTCAGCCGCCCACCACCGGTAGCTCTGGCCCTTGGGCCGGAAGAAGACGCCGGGCAGCCGGGCCACCTGGGTCTTGGTGTAAGAGTCAATCCACTCCCAGTTGCCGTGCTCGGCCCAGATGATCGGCGGACCGTGCACGTTGCGGAACTGGAGGGGATCGCCTGCACCGTTGCCCTTCAGCCAGAGGCCGTTTTTGCCGTGGATGTAGACATTGTCGAAGACGACACCCCACTGGCCACCTGTCAGGTTCGTAAGGATGGACGGCCAGCGCTCGGTGGGCGGGCGGTTCTTGTTCAGCAGCACGTCCTTGCCGTGAAGCTCGATGTCCCGCCGGATCGGCGCCTGGGCATTCTGCTCGAAATAAGCACCGGAGACGGTGAAGTTGACTGCCCAGTCTTTCAGATACAGCCCCGGCCCGCCGTTGCCCTCCATGCAACAGCCGATCAAGTTGCAGACAGTACCAGCGCCCAGGAATCCGAAGCCGTAGCCAGTCTCGAAGTTCTCATCGCTGTATGTGTAGTCTTCCCCGTTGCTGGAAAAGCGGCAGTTGATGAAATTGACGTAGTTGACAGCGCCGACCTTGCGCGAGCAGGTCACGCCGTTGCCCAGATTGTCGCGCACTACCAGGCGATTGAAGTAGGCATACCAGGTCCTGGTGATGAACAGCGCGTGCTCGGTAGTCTGGCGGATTGCTACGTCTTCCAGCATCGCCTCATTGCACGAATACTCCCAGTAGATGCCGATCCCCGCCTTATTATTGCCATTGAGAGTCACGCCGCGCATCTGGAAGAAGTGCGCCTGCTTGGCCTTGATCGCGGTGCCGCCCTCCGGGCCGTCGTACAACAGAGTGGTGGCCCCTTGCGGGTTCCAGTGGCCGCCGTGGCCATAAATCTTCGTGCCGCCCCTCATCACCAGGGTCTTGGTGAACCGGTAGGTACCCTCGGGGATATAGACATCCCCTCTGCTGCCGAAGGCTTTCTGCAACGCCTCGGTATCATCGGCCTCGCCGTCGCCGACCGCACCGAAGTCGTCTATGATATTGAGCATGTGGCCGGTAGGGCCTGCGGCAACGCCGTTTGCAACGGCTACAAGCAGACAGCCCGCCAGCGCGACTGCAAGCATCCCCCAGCGGATCGGATGATTGTCACTGCCGTTCAGTAAACCACTCATCTTTTCCCTCCTTCAGACCGTATGAAGCTGACTCGGCGGATAGTGTGCTCTACTAGTGGAGATGCTCGATCGTTCCACCTTCCAGCATCTCCCCGGCATTGTTCTCCACTCGCTTGAGTTTGACCTCCGCGCCGCTGCTGGCCCGTACTCCCCTTCCCGCCGCGACACCCTGGATGCTCGAGCTTTCCACGTAAACGCGCGAGTTGGCGCGCGCCCACACGCCCCCCGTGGTTCCCTGTTCGTTGGGGGCAAACTGGCACTGGCTGATAACAACATTGCTCGCGCCTTCGGCCAGCAAACGGCTTTCGCCCTCGCAGCCGCCGGCGAACGGCACCCGGGTTAACTCCACATCCTGGCAGCGGCCAGCCGTCAACTGCGCGATGGTCATCTTCCCGCCACCAGCGATGCGCAGTCCACAGGTGACGTTGCTGAGGCGCACGCGGCCCAGGTGGGCCTGCCCCTGGGCTTGAATCGTGATCGTGCCCCGACCGTCAATGTCGGCAAACTCAGCATCAACCACTTCGCTGCCGCTGATAATGACCGTGAAAGGGGTTGTCACGCGCGTATTGGCGAACAGGTTCGCGACCTTCTGCAAGCTCCGCCAGGCCTGCTCAGGCGCGCGCCCATCGTTGGCGTCGTCCCCCTTGTCAGTGTCCACGTACAGGGCAAGGCCCTCTGCGGGCGCCGGCATCACGTAGCAAATGCCCCCGTCAACACGGTGGCCCGGGTGCCCCGAAGGAGGGCCTTCGCCGGCCCACCACTGATAGCCCTCACCCTGAGGCCGGAAGATGACACCAGGCAGGCGGGTAACCTCCGTCTGGGGCTGCGACTCGATCCACTCCCAGTTTCCGTGGTCAGCGTACAGGACTTTGCCCTGGCAATTGCGGAAGCGAATCGGCGAGCTTTGGCCACCTCGACCTTTCAGCCAGATGCCGTTCTTGCCATGGATGTATATGTTCTCGAAGACCACACCGTACGCAGTGGAGCTGCAATTCTCGATAATTGAAGCCCACCGGCCGCAGGAAGAGCGATGCTTGTCGGCCAGCGCGTCTTCGCCATTTGTCTCCAGGTCGCGGTGAATTGCTCCCTGGCTGTTCTGCTCAAAGTAGCCGCCGGAGACATGAATCTGAGCCATCCAGCCCTCCAGATACAGTCCCGCGCCGCCATTGACCTCGAACAGACACCCGGTCAGGTTTATGACGGTGCCGGCGTTGAAGATACCGAAGCCGTAACCGACGGCGAAGTTGCCCTCCCCATCGTATTTGTAGTCCAGCCCATTCTGCAGGAAACGGCAATCAATGAAGTTTACAGAATTGACGGGGCCCGCCTGGCTCGACAGGGTCACGCCGTTGCCCCGATTGTTACGCACCACCAATCGAGTGAAAGAGACACACCAGGTGCGCGTCATAAACAGGGCATGCTGGGTGGTCCCGGTAATAGCGACGTCCTCCAGCAAAGCTGCTGTCCAGGTCGCTTCCCAATGGATGCCGACGCCAGCCTTGTTACTGCCATCGAGGCGAACTCTGCGCATCTGGAAGAAATGGGCCTTCTTCACTACGATCGCAGTCTCCGCCTCCGGTCCATCATACTTAAGGGTAGTCTGCCCGTGGCGATCCCATCCTCCCCCGTGCCCATAAACCTTGGTCCGACCCGCCATATGTAGCGTGCGGGTAAACCGGTAGGTACCCTGCGGTATGTAGACGTCTTCTTTGCTATCGAAGGCCTCCTGCAGAGCCTCCGTGTCATCGGCGACACCGTCGCCCACCGCGCCGAAGTCGTCTATGATACTGAGCATGTGGCCGGTAGGGGGCGCCGCCCATCCCCCCGTCATCACCAAGCACAAGCAGCCGGTGACGGCCAACAGCACAAACAAGGTGAAGTGCATACGGTCCTCTCGCTCGTCGAGCTTAGCCACCATGAATCCCTGTCTCTCTTTGGGGTTGTGGCCTTCCGCCGCGCTACCCGTCTCATGGCAAGGTATTCGGGCACCAGCGCCCGAATACCTCCATGCAGCGGGGAACAATACCGAGTCCGAGGAAGATGCGGCAGGCGAGGGGGCTAACGGGACTCCGGCCCAGACGACTCGGCTTCCCGCCGGAACATCGCCACTACCCAAACCAGCAAGCAGATAATCAGCAGGGGCAGGTCGCCGAGGCGATGATAGATAGACAGGCCAGCCAGGGGGTAGATCTTGTGGTGAGCGGGCGCATCCACGCCCGCAGCTACTCCGGATAGTGGGCAGCCGTACGGATTGAGGATGGCCGACGGCCCCATTGTCGCCGCCCGCACTACGTACCGGCGGCTCTCCACCGCCCGCAGCGGGGCAGTGGCGGCGTTTTGCCACAATTCAGCGCTGCCGGCGGCCCAGGAGTCGCTGGTGATGAAGGTAAGGAACTGGGCCCCCTTGCGACACAGCTCCCGGCTCGGGCCCGCCATTGTCGCCTCCCAGCAGATGAGCGTGCCAAACGGCACCGCGTTCACGGTCAGCAACTGGCGCTCACCCCCGGGCACTATGTTGAAGGGGCGAACCGGATAGCGTTTCACTAGAGCGTTGAGCGGCCCCAGGTCAGGCACATATTCGCCGAATATTACCAGACGGCGCTTGCGGTAGGTGTCTACCATCTCCCCCTCAGGGGAAAACAGGTAGGCGGTGTTGTACAGTTCGCCGCTGCCGCCTTGCTCCAGCGCCCCCATCAGCAGGTACGCATCCACCTCGCGGGCCGATTCCTGGACCTCCTCAAGGTAGAACGGCCGGTTATTGAGCACGACCGGGAAGGCGGTCTCCGGCCACACCACCAGGTCTGCACCGATCTTAGCGGGGATTTCGCCAGTCATATACGTGTAAACGAGCCGGCACTGGTTGGCATCCTCTTCGGTAGTGGGATGATGTATCTCCACATTGCCCTGCATCACCGCGACATGCAGGCTCTTGCCGGCGGCAATCTCTTTGACCGCGGGGCGTACGTAGGCCGCTATCTGGATCACGCTGGCTCCGCCCAGAATCACCACAGCTATGAGCGCGAATCCACCAATAACCGCTTTGGCCAGCGAGGGGGGCGGGCCGCCGGTCCGCGGATCGTGCGGATAGAGCTTGGGCTGCAACAGCACTGAGGCCAGGATACCGTTGGCGAATACGACCACAAATGTCACTGCGCCGGCACCCAAGACACTGGCGATTTGGAGCACCGATAAGAGCTGATGCTGGGTATAGGCCAAATCGGCCAGGGTCAGCGACAGCAAGCCGATGTGCCCGCGCACGTACTCAATGAGCACCCAGGCCGCGGCTGTTGCGGCCGCACGCAACAGCAAGCACCTGACCGCCCGCACGTACACCATCAGCCACCCGAATACGGCAAGGAACAACCCCTGGAACAGCATAAGGGTGACCAGGGGCAGAACGCCGTACCTGGCAACATAGTAGAAGAACAACCCATAAAAGGCCGCTCCGTAGATCAGCCCAATCAGACCGCCCTCCCAGGGCCGCCGGGTAGTGCCTAACACGTACAGCAGCGGGATAAGAGCGAACCAGGCCAGCGGCCCAAACCCAGTCGGGGGGAAACTCAGGAAAGCGAGCACCGCCGACACTACCGCCGCTAATACCACCGCTGCCCAGCGAGGTGAACGGTTACTGTCTGAATCAGTTGACGGAGTCGTGACGGGTTGTATCAGGATCATAATCGTGACGGTTCGCCGCGGATCGGTGCCGAGGTAGTGCTGGCGGCAGCGACCTACCCAGTGGTCAGTTTGTCCAGGAAATGCTCCATCCGGGCAAGTGCCTCTTTGAGTTGCTCAAGGCTGGTCGCGTAGGTGCAGCGCAGATAGCCCCGACCACTCTCGCCAAAGGCATCTCCAGGAACCGCTGCTACTCCCTCCTCGAATAGTAGCGCCTTCGCAAACTCTTTCGAAGTCAAACCGGTATGTTCTATGGAGGGAAACGCATAAAACGCCCCTTGAGGTTCCACACAGCACAAACCAATTTCATTCAATCCCCTGACGAACACCCGGCGGCGTTGGTCGTACTCGGCCACCATCCGCTTCATTTCCTCTTCACAGTTGTACAGCGCCTCGATGGCCCCCACCTGGCCGACTATTGACGCGCACAACGCCGTGTAGCTGTGCATGCGCATCATCGCTTCGATAATCGCCTCCGGGCCGCAGGCATAGCCGACGCGCCATCCAGTCATGGCGTAAGCCTTCGAGAAACCGTTGAGCAGTACCGTCCGCTCCCGCATCTCGGGCAGAGACGCGAAACAGGTGTGGGCGCCGTCGTAGGTCAGATGCGCGTAGATTTCGTCGGAGATGACCAGCAGGTCGTGTTCGGCGGCGATTGCGGCGATCTCGGCTAGCTCCTCCCGGGTCATGATCGCGCCGGTCGGATTATTGGGGTAGCTGATCAGAATTGCCCGGGTACGCTCAGTTATCGCGGCACGCACGGCCTCGGGCTGAAGCTTGAACTGGTCCGGTTCACGGGTGGCCACAGTGACCGGCTCGCCCCCAGCAAAGATGACACAGGGCTGGTACGAAACGTAACAGGGCTCAGGGACAATCACCTGGTCACCGGGTTTCAGCACCGCACGCATTACCAGGTCCATCGCCTCACTGACCCCAACCGTTACCAGGATCTGCGCGGCCGGATTGTACTCAACCCCATAGCGGGACCAGATATCCTGCGCAATGGCCTCGCGCAGCTCCAGCAGCCCGTAGTTACTGGTATAGGAGGTCCGCCCCTGGCGAAGAGCCTCCACGGCGGCGTCGCAGATTTTCCAGGGCGTGGGGAAATCCGGCTCGCCGACCCCCAGGCTGATAACGTCGTCCCGGCCGACTACCAACTCGAAGAACTCGCGGATGCCCGACGGGGGTACGCAATGCAACTGCTGAGCCACGAACCGCTGGTCGGACTTCACGGTGTCACCGCCAGACGGTGGTTACCAGGCTCCTCGACGACGATTTCTCCCTCCGTCTTGTAGGTCTTGAGTACGAAGGAGGTCGCGGTGTTGACTACTCCGGGGCTGGGGGCCAGCTTTTCCGCGACAAAGCGGGCCACCTCGCGAAAGTCCTCGCCCTGGACAACGACCATCAAATCAGAAGTGCCCGACATCAGGTAAAGCGAGTGAACCTCGTCAAAGCGGCTGATGTAGCTGGCAAGCTGATCGAAGCCCGTCCCGTGCTCGGGACTGGCCTGCACGGCAATGAAGGCGTACACCCGCTCGATATCGCTTTTCTCCCAGTTGACGAGAGCGCTGTACCGCAGCAGGATGCCCTGCTCCTGGGCCTCCTCAATATACCGCTGCGCGTCCGCCACCGACATGCCCAGCCGCGTAGCCAGCTCCTCGGCCGGAACCGGTCCTTCGCGTGCGATGATCTCCAGAATCTGGCGCATCAGTAGTCCCCCTGGAATCTCGGCGGTGCACAAGGCTGCCAGCTAGTGGCGGCGCTTGCTGCTGTCACGCCGCTTTTTGCGGCGATCGCGCCGGGTCCGGCGCTTCTCTTCCTGGGCATCCTGCTTGGCGCGCTCGATCGCCTGCTCGGCACTAATTCCCACCGCCGCGGCTCCCTTTTCCTCGGCTTTCGCCAGAGCACTATCGCCAGCCGCCCCCCCCCCGGCGTACGCGGGGCGTCGCTCGCGCCGTTCCACACGTACGCCCCCCCGCTCCCAGAGCACCACTATCGGGCTGGCAATGAATATCGAAGAGTACGCGCCGCTGGCAATGCCCACGATGAGCGCCAGCGAGAACGCATGGATCGCCGGGCCACCGAAGAAGAATAGCGCGATCAGTGCGAATAGCGTCGTCATCGTCGTGTTTATCGAGCGGGCCATCGTCTGGAGCAGACTAGTGTTGACGATCTCAGCAAAATCCCTGCCCCGATACAGCCGCATATTCTCGCGGATACGATCGAAGATGACTACCGAGTCGTTGATCGAGTAACCAATAATAGTCAGGATGGCTGCTACGAACTCGCTGTTCAACTCCGCCCGCAGCAGTGCCATCGCCCCTACGACGATAAGCACGTCGTGGATGAGGGCCACGATCCCAGCCACCCCGAAGCGGAACTCATAGCGGATGCCAATGTACAGCAGAATGAGCACCGACCCCAGGATCAGGGCCAGCAGCGCGGTGTTGCGCAGGCGCTTGCCCACCACCGGCCCCACCATGTCGCGCCCCAGCGAGGTGAGCTGCCCGGCCTGCTCCCCAAACTGCTCCTGGAGAGCTGCGCTGACCTGCTCGTCCTGCTCAGCCGCCTGCTTCTCATCGAGTGTGCCGGTGCGAATGAAAAGCTGATCGCCACCCGAGACCTGGACCTGAGAGCTGCCCAGACCGTACTCTTCCAGCACCGACCGCGTCCTGGCAATTATCTGACGCTCGGAACTACCCTCGCCAACCAACGGCCGCTCGAACTGGTACTTGAGCAGGCTGCCGCCGGTGAAGTCAATGCCTTGGTTCAGCCCCCGCACCGCCCAACTCGCCATCCCAGCCACTATGATGATTAGCGAGATGCCAAACCATAACTTGCTACGCCCAATAATGTCCCAGTTGCTCCGGCGGAAAAAGTCCAACTCTTACGAACCTCCCAGATTACTGGCGAACTGCCCGATTTATTTCTCTTGGCGCGGCGCAACACCGTAGAGGGCCAGATTCTGGCTCAACGAGGTGTGCCCGACTATGGTAACCAGCCAGCGGGTTACGGTCACCGCGGTGAACAGCGAGGCACAAATGCCCAGAAACAGAACCACCGCGAAGCTCTTGATGAGGCTGGTGCCCAGGAAATACAACACTGCCGCCACAATCATGGTGGTGACGTTGGCGTCCAGAATGGCCGTCCAGGCCCGGTCAAAGCCGGCCTCCACCGCCGAGCGCATGGTCCGACCGGCCCATAATTCCTCCTTGAGCCGTTCGAATATGATAACATTGGCGTCCACCGCAAAGCCAATCGAGAGAATCAGTCCGGCCACGCCCGGCAGCGTCAGCGTAGCACCGACCACGACCAGTACCGCCAGGATCAGCAGCACGTACAGGATCAGCGCAACACCCGCCAGCATTCCCGGCAGCCGGTAGAAGCCGATCATAAACAGGATGACACAGCCGAAGGCTATCCCGCCCGCGACCAAGCTGCGGTGGATGGTATCCTGGCCCAGCGTGGCGCTGACGGTGCGGTTCTCGGCGATCTCCAGCGGCACCGGCAGGGCACCGGCGTTGAGCAGCAGCGCCAGGTCGCCGGCTTCCTGCGCGTTGAAGTTGCCTGTGATCTCGCCCCTGCCCCCGGTGATCGCCGACTGTATCACCGGCGCCATCTGGCACTCCTGATCGAGCACGATGGCCATTATCTTCTTGACATTGCGCCGCGTGAAGTCATAAAACGGGGTTTTCTTCTCGTCGCGCATCTCGAACGCGACCACAAAGTCCATCGCCTGCCCGGGCACAACCCGGGCATTGCTCTTCAGATCAGCCCCGCTGAATTCGAGGGTCGCCTCGTTGTAGACCCGATCCCAGGCGACGATTTCACCGGAGGTCTGGTCCGTCCACTGGCTGTAGTCATCCCGCGCCGCGGCGCCCTCGGGCAGGCTGTAGCGCGGCGGAATCAACCGAAACTCGAGCTGGGCGGTGCTCTTGAGAATCTTCGTTACCCGCTCGGGGTCTTTGACGCCGGGTAGCTCAACGATGATCTGGTCGGCGCCCTGCTGCTGAATAACCGGCTCGCGGATATCGCTCATCTGATAAAGCCGGCGATCAACAATGTTCTTGACCTTGGCTGCGGTCTGGGGCCCCACAAAGACCGTTTCCATCTCCCGGACCTCAATCACTACACCCGGGTAGTTAGCATTCAGGAAGTCCTCTACTATCTTCTGGTGCTTATCGGCCGTGTCTTTGTCGTTGGCCCGCGTTCGCACCACTAACAGATAAGGCGCCGCCACTTGCACATCAATCAGCTCATTGCCCTGCTCATCCTGAACCGGAACGCCCGCGCGGGCCAGCGTCGCCTTCACCTTGTCCACCAGGCTGGTCCTGGTCTCCGGCGGTTCATACCCTGAAGTGGTACCCGTTGTCTCCTCCTCGGCGTCAGCCGGCTTGTCGGGCTTTACCAACGGCTTGTCCTCGGGCGAAGCAAAGTACATCGTGGCCTGAGGCAGACAGCGCAGAACCACATGCGCACCGCCCTGCAAATCCAAGCCCAGCTTGATCTGCGGCCGCGGCGGATAGACCGCCACGAAATCCAGGACCTGCCACAGGGGACGCTCAGTGCGAGCAGCCGGGGGGACCTGCGGCCCGCTTATGCCCTCGAAGTTCTCCTGGAGCGTCTTGGTCACTAGCTGCTCGTGCGCCCGCGCCTGCTCATCCGTTGGCGCAGCCGTGTAAACCTCCACCACCGCGCTGTCCACCATCCTGACGTCCTCCATCAGGGTGATCCCAGCCGCTTCCACCAGTTCCTGGACCTTCGCTGCCCGGGCTGCTTCCTGTTCAGTGGCCACCGGCTGGGCAAATTCATAGCGGAACTTGCTCTGCACCGCGAAGCCACCAGCATCCGGCCGCCGCACCGGCGCAAACCCAACCAGAAAACTGCCGATGAATAAGGCAATGATGGTCATTATCCAGAATCTATACCGATCTGGCATCCTGTAGAACTCCTCCGTATCAAGGCAACCGCGCTAAGCTGCGTCCTGGTGGCCTGGCAAGTAATGACGTACGCGAGGCCGGGACAATCTGCCCCGGCCCCGGCGCGCAGAAAGAGCCAGGCTTGCATCGTCAAGTCCAAGACTACTGAATAACACAAAACCCCACCGGTTAGCTGACCAGCATTATAAGCCCGTCTCGCCAAACTGTCAAGATTTCCCGCTCGGAGAACCGGCCCGCCCGGTATGCGGGACGCGCGAAATGATGTCGCTGCAAATAGCTCCGCTTAGTGCCAGCAAATACGCGCAGGACGAATAGGCTTTACTTCGGGGAGCATATTATCTATAATGTATATGTAAGAGCATCTCGGGTATGACTAAGCGACCCGGACGACAACGCGGGGTGGGGGGCCGCCCCTCAGGTGAAGTACCTTGGACGAACATATCTTGCTGGTAGACGACAACCAGGATTTCCTGGCAGCGGGGCGCGACTTCCTCAACTATCAGGGCTACCGCGTCACCACCGCAGCCAACGGCCTGGAAGCCCTGACCGCTGTAGCCGCCGAGCCGCCCGACATTATCGTGATGGACGTGATGATGCCTCGCCTGAACGGCTGGGATACGCTTAAAGCGCTGCAGAGCCAGGATGAGACGCGCGAGATCCCCGTGCTGATGCTTACGGCCCTGCGCGGCTGTGACACAGTCAGAGAAAGCTTCAACCGCGGCAGCACCTGGTTCTACAACAAGCCGATCACCGACTACCACGACCTACTCCTGGTCATCCGCCAGATCCTCGACGAAACCAAAGCTCGCCAGCCCGCAGAAGAATAAACAGAGCTGGCCCACATCATTCCCGAAGATAAACCCAACCAGTGTGTCAACAGCCCGAAACTAGCTGTCAAGACCTCTCAACACCAATTCATAGCCCTCTGTCAGGAACGACCCGATGCAATTATCCGCGGCATTACTCAACTTTCAAAGTTTTTGCCGGAAGGGTGTGGGGAACCGGCTTTTTTTGCCTAAAAAGCCGGTTTCCCACAAGCCGTTCGTCAATTATCCAGGCTAGCCGAACTTGTAGGCTACGCCGAAGCCGCCGCGCGGGTATTCCCACTCGAAATTGTCATACGGGCAGACTATCCGGCAGGTGCCACACTCCAGACAGTTCTCGTAGGCAATCTCCAGGTGCTGTTCGTCCTCCAGCCAGCGGTAGACCTCGGCGGGACACTTGCTGATGCAGGGCTTGTTCTTACAGCGGACGCACGCCTCCGGGTCAATGACCCCCAGGTGGGAGTTCTCTTCATCCACCTCATATTTGACCGTGTAGAGCTTATCGTCCAGGCCCTTGTTGGCATTCGGCTTCATAATCATATGAATGACAATCCTCCCTCGACAGCATCCCAG
>JALGTU010000103.1 GCA_029821195.1 Candidatus Zipacnadia bacterium | reverse complement strand
CCCGTCGGTGCTGCCCAGCGCCAGGAAGTCCACCTTCTCCACGATCCGCTGCCGATGCGATCCGGGCAGGCCCAGGTCGTCGGCCTGGTAGAGAATCCGCGGCAGTTCTAGCTCGGCCGTGGCGGCATCGCGCTGGAGGGTTATGGTGAGTGCCGCTTCGGTGCCGGTGGCGAAGTCCTGGTAGACCTCGTTATCCACGAAGTCGCGGCTGAACGCCCCCCAGCAGCGCAGGCCGGCCAGGTTATAGAGCTGGACCGGCTCGGCGGTTGCCGCCAGCCGCAGGCCCTCTTCGACAGCCTCCAGCAGCGGGTCTATCACGATGCGCATCTTCTCGCAGTTGACATCCTCCGCGAGGGCGCCGCCCCCGGTAGCCAGCTCGATGGTGGCCTCCTGGAATATGTACGGAGCGGCCGTGGGCATATCCGGGCTCGGCGTGGTGCCGGCTTCCATCTTCAGAGCGGCGACGTCGAGTGTACAGATCACCGGCTCGCCCTTGATCAGGTCGAGGGTGGCTCGGCGCACCTTGATGTCGGTGAGCTTTTTGACCTCCTGGACGCAATCAATCAGCGCCGAGGCCCACTTGCCCTGGTTGTAGCTGTCCCGATCCTGAATCCAGGAGAAGAGATTGGCCACTGCACCGGGGATAAGCGGGAAGCGCAAGCTGCCCTCGGCCCACTGCCCGGCGGAGAAGTACTTGCTCTGGTACTCGTTGACGTCGGCCAGGTCCAGCGCGACATAGTTGTGCTTGAGCTGGACGGTGTCGGCTAGCCCGCGGCCGTCCTGCATCAGCGGCAGCCACGTGTCGGGCGCGACGAAGCTGCCCTGGGCCGATTGCAGAGCGAAGCCGAAGGCTCCTTCATGTGAAAGTGCAACTGGCATATTGTGCACCACCTTGTTAGTGCGGACGCTTGCGCCCGCAGGGTGATTGTTCGATGAGAAGAGTGCTGCCTTCCGGTACGACGGGCGTGTCGCCCATTGATGGGGACAGGCGGGACGCCTGTCCTACCGGACATCGTCGTGGACAGGACATCCTCGTCCCCTCTCCCGCAGGGAGAGGGGATAGGGGTGAGGCCGGCGCTATACGCTGTCCGCCTTACGCAATCGCTTCCAGCCTCCGCGCCACCAACTCCATCTCCACCACGCTCAGTTCGATTCCCCGGTCGGCGAAGTGCCGCTGCACCGCCGAGGTGGGGTCCACGCGGGTGACCTGGGCATACCAGCAGCTTCCGCCCAGGTAGATATCGCGCATCAGCAGGCTGAAGAGCTTGCCCGCCTGATCCAGCAACACCTGGTTGCCATACTCGCTGGCAGCGGGGTGTAGCAGGTAGTAGACGCGGTAGTGGTAGTCCTGCCGGACGCTGCGGTTGGTCCCTTCGGTCATGGGCTGGTCGAGCACGGCAGGCTCAACGACAATGGCCGGGAGTTGCAGCTCGGGCGGCTGGGGCATCAGCAGCGGCCGGCCCTGCCCCACCCACTTAAGCTCGGGCAGCAGCGGCTCGGCCAGGCGGATGACCGCATTCTTGTCCACGGTGAATTCACCGGAGACCTCTGAGTCCAGTTGAACGCCGGTCAAGCCCACCAACGCGGTAACCTCGTACTGCTCGGCGGTCGTATCGTCATCCATCAGCTCCACGTCGTTGCCGACCGAGAATAGCCGGTTGCTGCCGACCGCGACCTGGTTGGTACCGTCGGTGTCCTGGGTCAGCGCCACGGTACTCTGACACAGCAGCCGCACCGCACGGGCGATTTCGTTGTAGTGCAATAGGTTATCCATTTAGCAGTAAGCCTCCTGAGCTGACCGAGCGGTACGACAGGCGTCTCGCCTGTCGGCAGAGAACAGGCCGGGTGCTTGTTGACAGGCAGGATGCCTGTGCCACCCTCGCAATGGTAGGAGCGCGGTTGCTTCACCGCTGATTCACACCTCTTGTCGCTTCAGCGGGACCTTGAGGTGATGTCCGGCGGCGGATTCGTCCAGCACGCCGAGCACATCGTAGCTGACCACCGCCTCCACCACATCGCCGGCGGCGAAACCGTTGTTGAGCGGTGCGGTCAGTGTGAGCGTCTCCTCGTCCACCTGCGCGACCAGCACCTCTTCCCAGTCGGTTGCGCTGCGCAGGTGCAGACGGCTGCCGGCGCTGATGCCGAAGCCGGAGGTGACCTGCACGGACGTGCTTTCCGCCGGCGCGGCCTCGGCCAGCGTTGTCGCTGCAGTCACCTGCGCGAGCCGGTCGTTAGCGGCCAGGTCGGTGGGCAGCAGGTAAGCGACGGCGACGGCCTGCGGGAATCGGCCCAGCAGGGCGCGGTCGAGGTCGGCGGCGGTGGGCCGCAGCCGGATCGCCACGTCCACCGCCAGCAACTGGTAGGCGGGCTTGGCCACCTGCAGCTCGCCGCCTATCTCGACCTGAGGCCGAGAGAGGTTGGCGGTTTGGTTGAGTAGTTCTTCAAAGCTCAGATCAGTCATGGTCAAAGCTCCCTGGATATGGGGCAGCGCAGCCGCAGGTTTCGTGCGTGTAAGTCGTTGCCATGCTGTCGTTCACTATCCACTGTCCACTAACCACTATCCACTGTCCTTTCACACTGCGGCCATGCCTATGCCGCGGTAGGGCTGGAGGGCTTCGCTGGCTTCCTCGGTGAGCCGCTCGATGACCGCGCCGTACTTGCCCTGGCGGGCGTAGCGTACAGCATAGTCGCCGATCCGCACGGATTCGGTTTGGCTGGTTTCCCCGGCCGCCTCGGCCAGGATTTGCGCCGCGGTCAGCTTGGCCTGGGCCATGCTTACTTTCGCCGGCACGTCGGGGTATCCCCAATCCAGGACCAGCGCGATATTCTGCAGACCGCTGGGGAAGCAACTGCCGATGCTGGCCGCCGGCCGCAGTCGGATCTCACCGGCTTGACCGTAGACCACGTAATCGTCGGCGGGCACTTCCCGCTCGGCAATCGTGATCTGTTGGACCGTGCTAACGGGTACTATGCCCAGTGGTGCCAGCGACAACTGATTGGTGCCGCTGCCGTCAACGGTGATCTCGTCATCGGCGTGCCAGGCGAAGTCGCGACCGGCCACGCCGTCTACGGCCTGCCGGGTCACCGCCAGCAACTGCTGGATGCGGTCGGTGACTGCTTCGCTGTCGCCGATCCGCGCCAGATCATATCCGGCCAGCAGCGCCAGTACTTGCTCGACGCTGCAGTATGAGTTGATATTGCCTGTGCTAAAGACGCCGTAGGCTACCATTCTTCGGACCACACTCCTTCAGAGCTGCGCACGCGCACCTTCCAGAAATAGGTCTGCTGGTCCTGGAGCCCTGCGCCTTGGTAGGTGACGCTGGTGGCGCTGCTCAGGACCACGCCGCTATCCCACAAGTCGCCGACGCCACTGTCGAGCAGCGCGGTGCTGCTGGCGACGATGAGCTGATATGCCTCCTGCGGCTTACCGGCGGAGTGAGAGTAGGTCCACGAGAAGGTGGGCGTGGGATCAAGTACATTGGCCGGGTTGGTCTCGCCTTCGACCATCAGCTCCGCAGCCGCGGGGTACTGGACGACCTTGGGTCTGATCTCCCAGGCGAAGAGCTGCGGGGAGTCGTCTTCGGCCTGCGGCCTGGTCACATGAATGCGCAAGCGCAGGTGATCGGCCGTCAGCTCGGCCAGGCCGGCGCTTTCCCAGGTCACTTCCTGTTCGAGGCCGGAGTTGAGCGTATCACAGTCGTCCAACCCGTAACCGGCCACCGGCTGCTCGGTTTCCGGGTCGAGGACCTCCACCTGGATATCGCCCTCGTTGAGCTCCAGATTGAAGTAGAGCTCGCCCCAGCCGTCGGCGGGCTTCTCCAAAATGGAGCTTTCCAGATAGCCGGTGGTTTCGTCGTCCCCGAGGTTGTACCACGTCTCCCCGTTGTACCGGCACCAGGCGAAGTTACGGTAGTCGCCCCACCGGTAGTAGTAGATGCGCTTCTCCCCCAGCTGGAAGGTCGGACCTGGCCCCAGGCGCGTGCCTTCGCCGGGCAGCTCGCCCTGGGGAATGAACGCGTCCAGGGTGGCGTTGGTCGGCCATAGCTCCTGGAAGTGGAGGGCATCTTCGGACGTAAACAGGCCGATGCCGCAGGTGGCGCCGCCGGTGTATTCAATCAGCAGCCCGATGCAGTCCTCCTGGCCGAGTATGCCGCCGTGAATATCGTGTGCTTGCGGAGCGGCCAGGGGCGAGACCTCACGGTTATAGGGCAGGGGGGCAAGCGACTTGATATCGGTACCAGCGAAGCCCACCACCGGGCGCATGGTGTCATTCCATACGGTGCCGTTGTGGAAGATGGTCTTGGCGCTCACAAACGCCAGGTACCGCCGCTCGGTGGCCTGCGCGTAGGGGTTTTTCATTACCGGCCCGTAGATGTGGGCGTTGGCCCACGGCACGTAGCCGTTGCCCCACGGCATATGCAGGTCATAGCCTTTGCCGCCCTTGGTGATTAGTTCGCCGGCGAACTGAGTGGCGTGATCGAAGGACCAGCGGTCCGGGGCATTGTGCAGAGCATAGATGCCTGTCTCGTCGGCTACGTCGGTGCTGCCAGTATAGATCAGCGACCAGGTACCGTCGAGTGCCTCAATCACATTCTCTATCCGTACGCCGGACTGCAGTGAGTCCGATTCGCGTTCGCAGCGGAGAGTGGCGGCGTCCAGCACCGGATTGGACTTGCCGGTCGGTGGGGTTTCATCTTCCCAGGAGATCCGTCCAGTTTCCTCATCCCAGTGACCCTGGACGTAGCCCAGGCGGGAGACGCCCCCGGAGTCGGTGCCCTGGAGGGCGGCGGTGACCACCTGGTTCTCGGCATCGTAGGCAATGGGGATAGGCATCCCCGTAGTCTCTCGCCACGTCCCCGAAGCTTGTAGGTCGGCGGTTACGGCTTGATAGTCGGTGATCTTGGTGGGCCGTTGTTTGCTCCAGGCCAGGTTCCGCTGATACCAGACTTTGACCGAATCGCCGGGATCACCGTCGCTGCTGCGTGTCATTACCATGAAGTTGTCGGCCAGCGCCGGCCCGTGGTTGCGGCCGTCGCGCCGGAGTATCTGGTAGGTCTGCGGCCCGCCGATCTCCACCTTCTCTAGCCAGATCTCCAGGTTGGTACCACCGGGCTCATCGTAGTAGCCGTCATCCCACCACCACATCCCGTAATTCGAGCCGCGGCCCAACTCCCGCTGGGGGCATCCGGGCATGACCACGGTGCGACCTTTCTCGTAACGCAAGGTCGGCGCAGATGACGGGGCCTGTTGCCACTCCAGCAGCACGAAATGCCGGGAGCTGTCGTGACGGGCCCACAGACTCGCCTCAATGCAGTACTCGTGATAGGTCTCATTGCTGTCCTGTCCGCAGATGCGCGAGTAGGGATTGACCACGCCAATGCTGCCTGCCTCAGGTATATTGGGCAGGTCAGCTTCAACGGTGATGAACTTGGTCGTGTTGTTCCAATCGCTCACGAAGAGCTGCCGGCCAGTGCAGTTGCCGCTCAGGAAGGTCAGCACGGCACCGTTCCAGTAGTCGTCAGCGAAGTCGTCCAGATCGGTTCTGAAGCTGCTGGCGGAGTTGGCCCCATCGGCCACTACGGTGAACGACCGCCCGCTGCCCCAGTCATATACCCCCGAGCCGGCAAAGGGATGATGGATATAGGCAATGGGGCCGATCCCCATTTCGTAGCCCGCCGGCGTCACGCCGTTGTCAGGGACGTGGATCAACTGGCGATATGTCCCCGGCTTGGGTACGTTGGGGTAGCCGGCGCCCCCCAGTTTCTGACTGTATCCGTCCAGCCGCAGCTTGGCATAGTTCGTCTCGTTGGTATCAGTAGTGGCGATACGCTGGAGGCCGGAGCTGTAGAGAACCGGGCAGACGGCGCTCAGCGGCTTGCGGTCGTCATTGCTGTGATCGTGGCGCGGCATACCTAGCGGGTATATCGCCGTCCCCAGCGTCCGGATCCCCTCATCCACCAGACAGAAGCGGTCGGCGTTGGCCCCCTCGTCCTGGGCCCAATCGCCCTCGCCGCCGGCGATGTCAGCGGTCAGGCCGTTGTGGAACTTCAGCCGGAAGGTCATGTTGCCGTTGCCGTCGGCAGGCTGGAAGATGTAGGTCCGCTGCCCCTGGTTGTACAGGGCGGAAATCTGGGCCTCGGAAATGACCTCATCCCAGATGCCCACTATGTAAAACTCTTGATTGATACACTGCCCTATCCAGCTCTCAGCACTGGCCCAGTCATCAGTGTAGTCTGGTCCCAGGTAGATCGCGGAGGGGCTGCCCGAGGGTGCGGGGACGCCGGTGACTGGATCATGCGCCGGGATGGCGTCGTTGTAGTAGGCCTGGATTACTCCCGCCGCGAAGTCCCAGGTGAATACGTTAAACTCAAGCTGGGCCCGCTCACTTTCGGTGATGGAGTTAGCAATTGACCCGGACAAGTAGTGTTCGCCATTGCTTACCACATGGATACCCCGGCCGCGGTTCATCACATGGTTATTTTCGTTGATCCAGATCCGCCAGCGGCGCTGTTCAGTGCGATAGAAAGTATAGTCAGGCGCTTTGTTCCAGTAGGCCAGCGTCCCTTTGCCAGTCGCTGATATGTCAACATTGCCGGCCGCCGGCCAGTATAGGCCGGCTCCCCGTACGTCTATCCACAAATGCCGCTTGTGCATGCTTTACACACTCCTGTTATGTGCTGTCTCCTATCCGCTGTCAGTCCCTGGACGGCCTCGATCACTGCCTCCGGTGCAATCGCCTCCATGCAGCGGTAATGGCGGCAGCGGCTTGCTCCGGCGTCGAAGCACGGTTGGACCGGGCACGCGTTGGTGGCGCTCAAGCTCAGGCAGCGGGGATAGCCGGTTGTCCGCAACCGTGGTGGAATCGGGCCAAACAGACCCACCGTTGGTGTCCCCACCGCTACTGCCAGGTGCAGCAGCCCGCTGTCCGGACAGACCATCGCCGCCATCTGCTCAATCAACGCTGCCACCTGCCGCAGACTGGCCGCGCCGACCAGATCAATCACGCCAGCAGGCCGCTTTTCTGCCCACTGCTCGCCGAAAAATGCCACGCTATAGCCCGTGGCCTGGAGCAGTTCGGTCAGGCGCACAATGTGCTTAGCCGGATAGGTCCGCTGCGGGCAGCTCGCATGAAGCTGTAGGCCCACCAGTGGCTGGGGCCACCGCGCAAGTTGTCGCTGCGCCCACTGCCGTTCACTGGAAGCTACCTGATAGTGGGGGTGCCGTTGGCGCAGGTTTACTCCTAGCCGCTCGGCGAAGATATCCTGGCGCGGTCGCGCTTCCACGTCCGGGCCGCTTTCCACGGCCCAGTTCAGATCAATTATGGCATCGAACCGCTCCACCTGGTAATCGGTGCCCAACGCGTAAGCGGCCTCGAGCCAGTCCAGGCCCCACAGCAGCGGCAGGTAGCGGGCATACGTGGCCAGGCTGACCCTCACGCGGCGTTGGGTGTGCAGCGCGTGCAAGGCTGGGGTGAGCATCAGCATATCACCCAGCCCCATGTTGCGAATTACCAGCGCCCGGGTTCCCGGCGTGAGTGCCTGCTCCAGCGGCTGAATCTGCCAGCCGTTGCGCTTCATATCTGCAACTTGCCATGGGGCAACGTGCCTGCGTTCGTCTTCGCGCCGCACCACCACTTCTACCGGAGGCGGCTCCAGTTGCAGGCGGTGGCCGTGCGCGGCGGCGGTGTAGACATAATCCGCGACGCGGGCCAGATGGTGGGGTTTATCGCGCTGCAGGGTCACTCCGGCTCGGTGCAGGTGCAGGCTGCGCCCCCGCCGCAAGGTCGCTATCATCCTGAAGTCTTCCTGTTGCGGCTCGGTACGACAGGCGTCTCGCCTGTCGAATGCGGGGACAGGCGAGACGCCTGTCCTACTGCTAGGCAGACAAGAGGGGAGAGCCCGCCTCAGCGACCTCTCCCCATCTCCGAGTTGACGCAGACCTACGACGTGAGGCCCAGGTTGATGCCGACTACGACTGCGTCGGACTCTTCGTAGGCCACGGCGATGCGCGTGGAGATGACGTAGATATTCACCCCGCGCAGGATGTCCTTGTCGCGGTCAATCCTGACCTGGCGCTGAATGCCGAAGATCAGGTTGTCGCGCAGCGTGAGCAGACCGAAGCTGAGCTTGGGGCCGCTCTCGTAGCCCGAGATCCCTGTCAGGTTGGTCGGGATTACCGGGGCCGACACCAGCGGCACGCCCATATACGGCGGCGCAACGCCGCCCGTGAGGGCGACATCACCGGCGGCGGTGGGCCGGTCGGCGAAGGTGTCGTTCCAGTCCTGGACCGCTGCCGGCGCGAAGTAGTAGCGCAGGTCGCTGTGATTGCGCTTGTACGCATCGGGCAGTGCCCGGTACATCGCCGAGAGCCCGGCACGGTCCAGCGTCGCGCCCTCGAAGTCCACGATATGGCCGTCGTCGGCCAGCACACGCCAGCCGTCCAGACCGGCGAGGTAGGTATCCTCAGAGTCCTCATCGCCCAGCACCGCCAGCTCCTCGAGGTCGGTAGCGGTCTGCTTGGCCATTACCGAGATTACCGTATCCTCGAAGTTGCCCCGCTCGATGGTGTCTTCCAGCGCCTCGAAGGTAATCTCAAACGGCGTGATAATCTCCACGGAGCTGAGGTTTACCTTGTCGAAGGCCGGCTCGGCCAGCGTCTCGGGCGCTACACCCTCGGTCTTGAGCTGGCTGACGCGCCCAGTCGTGGCGATCTTGTCTAGCTCCTGTGCCGGTCCGCGCATCTGGACGACACGCGCCTCCTTGAGCATCACGGAGTTGTCTACCGTCATCTCAATGTACTTGTCCGCCTGCTGGGCGTTCAGCAAGCCTCCGTCAGCGATGTCGGAGGTGTCAATTGCCTTTTCCAGCATCTCGTTGTTACCCATCTAAAGCACTCCTTTCCAGAAGTTGCGTTGCCTGTCTGTCCCCGGGCGCTGCTCGGCAATCAGCG
Source organism: Candidatus Zipacnadia bacterium (assembly GCA_029821195.1). GTDB lineage: Bacteria > Armatimonadota > Zipacnadia > Zipacnadales > Zipacnadaceae > JALGTD01. The sequence goes on along the minus strand of JALGTU010000103.1, from coordinate 827 downwards.
ATTGCCGCCGGCCCGGTTCCGGTTCAGTTACGTCTTGGTCTGCCGCCCCGCTGTCTGGCTGTGGTGCGGCGGCAGCCGTTTTGGTAGTCATTTCCGCGAGCTGTTTGCGCAGCGTAGCTACTTCCGCCCGCAGCGCCTCCGCCTCTAGTGTCTCCTCGGGCCCGATATCAGGCTGTGGCTCCGGCATGCTCTTGCCAAACGGCCAGAGCCGCCGGCAGGCTTCCAGCGCCGCCTGGCCCAGCCGCCGGATGAGGTCCTCGTTGTCGTCATCTGCCCGCGGCGGATCGTCCTCGGTCACCGGCTCAGCCGCCTTGGCCAGCGCCGCCAGATACGTATCGGGGTTGGCTGCCTGCTGCGGCCGGCATACCGCTACGTGGTCGAGCACCACATCGTCAATGTGCCGGATGCGCGCGCCGGCCTCCGGGTCAAAGTCCCAGTAGGCCCCGGTCACGCGCCCGCCCACGCTCAGGCTGTACTGCCGTCCCTCGGCCAGGTGCTTGAACAGCCGCATAGCCTGCGGGCTGGTCTCATCCAGCCGTGCCTTCAGCCGGAAGCTGTCATTATCAGCCCAGCACTCCTCCACCGTCCCCAACTCCTCCAGGGGTCCAGCCTGGTGGCTGGGCAAAAGATCAATGCCCTGGTATTGCTGCATCTTGGCTATCGCGTTTTTCGTCATCCGCTCGTGCTGGCGGTCTAGACTGGTCGAGGAAGCGACGCCTTCGACCCACCTCTGCCCCTCGTCGTCCTGCCAGACCTTAACCAGCGGCAGCGTCACCGCGAACTTACTTTCCTGACTCACCTCACTCACGTGCTCACCTCCTTGGCAA
>JALGTU010000102.1 GCA_029821195.1 Candidatus Zipacnadia bacterium | reverse complement strand
TCGCCTCAGCCGCAAAGCCTTGCTCCCGGCCCCGGCAGGCGGCCGGCCTAGCAGTTCACCCGGCGGCGGTCGAAGCAATGACAGTCGGCGCAGCAATGACCGCTCCGGCGGCCGCGGCCGATTTCATAATCGCTCGAAGGAATAGGCTAATATGGGGTAGCGGAGGGTAAGCTACAACCGGGGAGGGCGCAGAAATGCTGGCTGCTTTGCCGTCAAGCAGCACAAATGTGGGCATCCCAGCAGGGTTGGCAATCACAGCGTTGGCTCTAGTGAGGGTTATGTTGAGAACAATAAATGGTGAGTAAGGATGAACATTAGCAATAACCTCGATAATGTCACCAATTTACTCAAGTCACAATTGGCTAAACAGTCTCTGGCGCTACTTTCCCAGCTTGGTAAACACACTTCAGCCGGTCAGTTAGCTAGGCTATTGTACCTGGCAGAGTTCTTTATCCGGGATAAAGCGATAAGTGAAGCAGTTGAGAACTTCAGAAGAGAAGTACTCGGGGAAGGTTCTTCGTACCAATTTACGCGGAGGTTATCAAGAGAGGTCAGTGTTACTTGCCAAAACAAGCTTGTTGAAAACCTCATTGTGAATGAGGTCGTTCGGGGGACCGCCATGCGAAAGCGGTTCGCTGAACGCGAAGGGTTTGCGCCGCCTACGTTCATTTTGATTAGTCCTACTATGCGCTGCAATCTGAACTGCATTGGTTGTTCCACCCGCCAATACCAATATTCCAAGAAAGACGACTGGCCTCCTGAGCTATTGGACCGTGTTCTGACCGAAGCCAAAGAGATGGGGATGTACTTTGTGGTCACATTGGGCGGGGAGACTTTCATTAGAGAAGATATCTTTGACTTCTACGAGAAGCATAATGACACGTACTGGCTTCAATATACCAACGGCACACTGATTGATGAAGAAATGGCCAAGCATTTGGCCCAGGTGGGGAATGTTGCCCCGGCTCTCTCGGTAGAGGGCTTTGAACGAGAAACAGACGAGCGCCGTGGCAAGGGTACCTGGCAGAAAATTATGCGAGCAGCAAGACTGCTGAAAGAAGAGGGTATCATATTCGGCTTTTCAGCTACGGTGACATCACAAAACGCGGAACTGCTTTCCTCAGAGGAGTTCATTGATTTCTTCATTGAGCAGGGGTGCTTGTTTGGCTGGTATTTTCAGTATATTCCGATCGGCAAGAACCCTGATGTAAGTCTTATGGCCACACCCGAACAGCGAAATGAATTGCGGAAATTCGTCCACCATACTTGTAAAACAAAACCCATTTTTATTGGTGATTTCTGGAACGATGGTTATCGTTGTGGTGGCTGCCTAGCTGGGGGGCGTCAGTATCTCCACATCAATGGCGATGGCAATGTCGAGCCGTGCGGCTTTGTCCACTTCGCTGTTGATAACATCAAGGACAAGAGCCTGAAGGAGGTTTGTAATTCTAAGTTCTTTCAGGAGATTAGGAGAAGACAGCAAGCAGTATCTGCTCCCGACCGCTATTCGGATAATCTCCTAACTCCCTGTCAGATTATTGATCAGCCCTGGGTGCTGCGAGAAATCGTCCAGCAAACGGGTGCTTTTTCCACTCACGAAGGGGCAGAAACAATTATCGCAGACCCGGCAATCAAGGCCCATCTTGATCAATACTCCAAGAGATTGCATGAGATTATGGATCCTATTGCGGAAAAAGAGTACCACTATAAGAAGCCCGAGTGACCTGGTTCCTGGCAGTCAGACCAGTTGGAGTGGGTGGATTTACAATATCGGGAAGAGGGCGTCGTTCGCATCCCGAGGCCGCTGGAGACCGTAAGCAGCGAGGGACCCAAAATGCTAGCTGCTTCGTCATTAACTGTCTCCCAGCAACGTCTTCCGGTCTGGCTGATAGTCGTGCTGTTGGCGCTGGTAATTGGTAACTACGTTGCCCTGACGCTCAACCTCAGCGCGCGCTGGCAGCCGTGGGGCAACAGCGATGCGCCGCACTATCTGCACATTGCCCGCCGCATCCACGACGGCAAAGGCTTCACCTCTTTGGGCCCGGAGCAGTTCCACGTCGAACAGGGGATGACCCAGCACCCTGAGACCAACCGCCAGCCGCTCTATGTCTATCTGATACCGCTGCTGGCCGGGCCCGACCGCAGCTTCATCATTCGGGCCCGGCTGGGAACTGGTATACGAGACGGCCCGGCACGTGCCCGGTGAGCCTGATTACATGATCTTCCGGCGACTTGAGTGAGCGCCTCGGGCTTACTCGAGGTAGACTCGGGGGACGTCGGGGCTGATTACGGTGCGGCGGGTGGGAATCCTCACCACGGTCCCGACCTGGGCCTCGGGCAGGTCGGTTACATCCACGGCGCACTGATCCATGCCGATTCTCCCGATTATGGGCGCCGGCTGACCGTTGATGACCACTACCGATTGATCCTGCCTACCGCGAAGCTGTCGCCACCACGTATACCGGCGCCGGGCCAGCGAGGCAGGTAGCAGCGAGAGGCCCTGAAGGTAACCTATCGGCAGCGTCGCCACGCGCGTGGGGCGCCGGCAGACGAACTCCTGACCGTACCCGACGGTAGCTCCGACCGGCAGCTCATCAAGGGCGATTATCGTGCTGCACAGTTCGAAGGTATCAGAGTTGAGGTCAAGCGTGCGCCGCTCCCGGGGCACACCGGGCGGGTACTGCCCGTACAGCAGCGTGCCAATGCGCACCATATCCAGGTGCACCTGCGGCTCGGTCAGGAACATCGCGCTGGCGGCGGCGTGGAAGAGGATATCTTCGCCCAGGTGCTGGCGGGCCAGCTTCTTTACGGCAGTGGCGAAGACCTCGAGTTCGGAGCCGGGCCGGACGACATCGAGCAGACTGCGGATCGGCGCGACGCGTGCGGTGTCGAAGTGCGTGTATGTGCCGGTGATCTGCAGTTGGGGAAAGCCGGCAGCAATTTCCAGTAACTGCGGCAGGTTGTCACCCGCACTGGGGCGGCCCAGGTCAGCGTCCACGAATATCTGCGCCAGCGCGGTCTGGCCGGTCTGGGCAGCCGCCGCCCGCAGCCAGGCGAGATGATCTTCGGTAGTGATGGTGACCGTGACCTGGTGCTCGACCGCTGCGGCGCACTGCTCTTCAGCGGGCGGGACGAAAGCGAGAACGGGTGCGATCAGCCCGGCCTGGCGCAGCGTCACGCCCTCTTCTACATAGCTGACGCCCAGCCAGTGCGCGCCTGCCCCCACGCACTGCTGCGCCACCCGCACCATGCCGTGGCCGTAGGCGTTGCCTTTGACCACGGCCATCAGCGCGCAGTCTGGGCCTATCCGGCGCAATATCTGGCGGATATTGTGGGCGATGGCGGGCAGATTGACACGGACGAAGGTAGTGGGCATAGCCAGGTCACTGCTCGTTAGTTCGCCGCCCCACTTGACTGACCTTCCCTGGCCGCAAGGTCTAAGGTGGACTGACGGCGAACTACATAACACAGTGAGCGGGTGGAGTAAGAGCAGTTTCGCCTGGGAGGAGAAGACCGATGGCTGACTTCGATTTGCAGACACTGTGGCCGATGCTGCTCTTTGCGGCCGTGCTGCTGGTAATGTTCTGGCTTATCATTATCCGTCCGGTGCACGTGCAGCAGCGTCGGCACAAGGAATTGCTTGCCGGCCTGTCCGAGGGCGACCGGATCGCCACCGCTGGCGGCATCTACGGGACGATCGTGCGCCTGCGCGAGAACGAGGTGGATGTTGAGGTGGCGGACGGCTGTGTGATAACATTTGACCGGCGAGCGGTGCGCCGGATCGTGGATTAGCAGCGACGCAACCTGGCAGGGTGTGAGGCTATGAACCCGTTATACCTGGCACTTGGTATGAGTTTGGTAGCGTTCCTGGTGGCGGTTGTGGCACTACTTGTCGCGGGGCGGCTGAGCCGGCGGCAGGCGGAGATCATGCCGGATACCCGCCGCCTGGCAGCGGAGATGCAGGGTAAGCCGGTGCCCGATGCGCTGGGCGAGATCATCGCCCATCTGGAGGAGATCTCACGCCGCGTCTCCGTCGTCGAGGAGCAGGCCGGAGTACTGTCCAGTGACTACACGCGCACCGTCCAGCGAGTCGGCCTGGCCCGCTTCAACAGCGATGAGCAAGTGCGGGGGGATCTCAGCTTTGCGCTGGCGCTGCTGGATGGCGCCGACAACGGGGTCATTTTCACCTCTCTGTACAGCCTGGAGGGCTGCCGCGTCTTTGTGCGACCGATGCGTGAGGGCAAGACCGACCACGATCTGCTCCCCGAGGAGCAGTTGGCCCTGGCCCGCGCCCAGGGGCTGGTGGAGGGTGACGGATGAGCCTGCCCAGCGCCTTTGATCACCAGATTGATCTGCTGACCGAGCACCTGGTGGTTGAGCGCGGTCTGGCGGACAACACCATCAGTGCTTATCAACGCGACCTGGAGCAGTATGCACATTTCCTCATAGGCCGCGGCCACGACGACTTCACCCAGGCGCAGCGCGAGGATGTTACGGACTTCCTGGGCGGCCTGCGGCGCGAACAGAACCAGTCGGCGAGGACGGTAGCACGCAAGCTTACCAGCCTGCGCCGGCTCCATCGGTTTCTGGTGCGCGAGGGGCTCACCGACAGCGACCCGACTGCCAACATCGCCCAGCCCAAGGCCGCCGAGCGCTTACCTAGCGTGTTGGTAGTCGAGGAATGTCGGGCGCTGCTCGAGGCGCCGGATCAGTCCACTGCCTACGGGCTGCGCGATGCGGCGATGCTGTGGCTAATGTACGCCAGCGGGCTGCGCGTCACCGAGCTGGTCAACCTGCGCATCCACGACCTGGACTTCGAAGAGGCGATCCTGCGGATAACCGGCAAGGGCGGCAGGCAACGGCTGGTGCCGGTCGCGCCGGCGGTCGTTGACCTGGTGCAGACTTATCTGGCGACGGCTCGGCAAGAATTTGTGAGGGATGTGCGGGAAGATGCGCTGTTCCTGAGCCGACTGGGCCATCCGATGACTCGCGAGCGCTTCTGGGGCATTTTCAAAGAATATGCCCGCCAGGCGAAGCTCGCGCCAGATGTATCGCCGCACACGCTGCGGCACTCTTTCGCCACGCACCTGCTCGCCGGCGGCGCCGACCTGCGCGTCATCCAGGAGATGCTGGGGCACAGCTCGCTAACCACCACCGAAATCTACACACACGTGGCCCCCGAGGACCTGCGCGAGACCTACGAACAATTCCACCCACGGGCGTGAAGCGTGACAACTACATTTCACAAAGGAAGGTGACTGACAATGGCCCGAATGAGACTGGCTGTGAATGTGATGGTGCTGGTGGTGTTGGTAGTACTGCTGGCGGCGATGGCGGCGAATGCAGAAGAAGTGCTCCTGCGGCACAAGTTCGTCGCCGGGCAGGAGTTGGCCTATGATCTGTGGGCCAGCGGGGTCGCCCAGATGAACTTCTCCGGTGTGGGGCTACCTGCCGAGGCAGAGGGGTCCGAGATGCGCGGCCCGCTCAGCATGACAATGGAGATGAACACGCAGTACCGTGTGCCCGTAGAATCGGTTGACGAGCAGGGCAACGCGACGGTGGGGCTGCGGATGGGTCCCATGGGGATGCAAATGGAGATGATGGGACACAAGATGCACTCCACAATGGACCCCGCCACGGGGACTTTTGAATTCGAAGTAAATGGGGAAGCCGTGGAGCTTCCCACCCAGCAAATGGCGCAGGGCTGGTTGGGTCTGTGGCAGGGGCTCACCGCGACGATCTCCCCGCGAGGCAAGGTCCTGAGCATCTCTGGTCTGCCCGAACTGCCCGCTGGCAGCATGGCGCAGATGCCGATGCTTGGCGACTTCTTTGCTAACCTGCAGGAGATGATGGCGGATATACCGGCGTGGCTGCCGGAAGAGCCGGTGTCGGCCGGCGACAGTTGGGCAGTGCAGGTCCGGTTCCCCCTGCCGGGGATGGCCCCCGCAACGCCTGCGGAACTGAAGGTAGACTACACCGTGGAGCGTCTCGGCGAGATTGATGGTCACCGGGTTGCCCGGCTGGGCTTTGATGCAGCGATGGAAGGCCTTGATATGGACCTGGGCATGCTTGCCGGCCTCGGCGGGCAGGCACCGCCGGGTGCGATTGAGAAGATGCGCATGTCGTTGGACGAAGCTATTGACGGCAAGCTCTACTTCGACGTGGACAGCGGGCAGCTACACAGCGCCTGGGGAGACATACTCGTCAATACCGAGGTCGAAGCGGCCCTGGCCGAACAGGCGGAGAAAGCGGGCGGCAGTTTCGAGATGCAGACGCAGATGCAGATGAAGATGCACTTTGTGCTCTCTGCTGCCAAGTGAGCCAGATGATCGGCAACCAAGGCGCGGTTGCCGTTCTGCCCGTGCATGTCTGCAGGCGTTGTACGCTGCAGTGGCTCGGGACAGTGTCCGCTAGTCCACAGAGATGGGACGAGGCAGCGGGCCACAACTTGTGGAGGAGCTCGTCTCACTGCTTCGTAGAGAGCCAACGCCGTGCCCCCAAGACGGAGAATCGCTCCCCGGGCTTCCCGGGCTACCGCAATACCAGTGCGCTGGGCTATGCAAATGCGCCGGAGGCGTGGCGCAGGCGGGAGTTTATGCCATAAACTACTTTGTGGCGAAGACGGACATACGGTAAAGTGAAGTGCATCAGGGGACTGAAGGCCATGGCGTAAAGCATTGACAGCCAGGGAAGCACGTAGGACAACGACGTGCGGGAGATTCCCAAGTGGGCGCGTCGCTATGCGCAGAACCGGACGCTGCCGATGCTGGTGTTCTTCGCGATATTCGTTGTGGGGTTCGCGGCATTTGGCGGTCTGTCCTATCTCACTGCCTGGGCGTACATGACGGGCCAGCGCCCCCTGGCGGTTGCCGCTATTCTCGTTCTGAGTAGCTTCACAGCCTGGTGGATATGGTTCAGCTTCATGGGTGGACCCCGGATAATGCGGCGGATAACCGAGCACCTCTACCGCAGCGAAGGGGCCGTGTCGTCGGGGCCGTCGCCAGACGGGAACATAACGCGGGTGTCGCCCGGGGTCGGCTTTGTGTTCATGTTCTGCGTGCTGGCTTCAGTGGGGCTGGGTTTACTAGGGGTGCTTCCGATCCGGTATATGCAGCCCATTTCAGCCCTCTATGTGGTTCCGTTCTGCGTCTACATGGGGATCATGCAGCAAGGCGGCGGCAGTCCCTTCATATCGCTGTGGGCCACCCTCTACGCCATCCACGCGATCCTGCTTGTAGCCGGCGCCCCCATCTATTTCGGCGGCAACTGGGAAGTGTTGAACATTCTCGTGCCCGTAATCGGCTACGGTGTGCTAGCTGCCCTCGCTGTCCACATCTATAGCCGCTACGCCCTGCGGCGGCTCAGGAAACTGGCGGCAAGCCCGGACATGACGGAGGCCAGAGGATGATGAACGAACTCGACGCCAGTATACATCAGCCAACCCGCCTACGCATAATGATGCTGCTGGCCGGCGTGGACAGCGCCGACTTCAACTTCCTGCGCACGACGCTAGCCCTGACCAACGGCAACCTCTCGGTGCATACGCAGCGACTCGAAGAAGCAGGCTACATCACCGTGGTCAAGACTTTCGAGGGCCGGATTCCCCGGACGAGCTATTCCCTGACCCAGGTGGGCCGAGAGCGGCTGGACAAGTACTGGGCAGCTATGGACGCCATTCGCGGGTCCGGTCAATTCGAATAGCCACGCTGCGTTGTCACGTCCGCGCCCAGTCGGCGTATATCTTCGCGTTGTCGCCCCAGAGTGGATGCTTGGTCCATTCCAGACCCTCGGGCTTGCCGTCCAGTTCCAACGCAATCACGGTGCACAGCTCGTTGGGCGGCTCCTGGGGTAGGCCATCCAGGTAGATGTTCTCCCCCTCGCGGCGGACGCTTACCTCGATATCATCGTGGCCGAGAATTCGTGCGCAGTGAATATCGTTCTTCAGGCCGCAGAAGTGTAGCGTTTCTCCGTGCCAGCGCAGTACCCACAGGTAGAGCGTGTTGCCCTTCTGGGTCATGCAGCCCGTGGTCAGGAACTCGAAGAGATGGCTGGCGCCCTGCGAGCCGTAGAAGGCCTCACCGTTTTGCCGGGTCCATTCGCCGAGTGCGGCAAGCCCTTGCTGGGCTGGTTCGGGGAAGCTGCCGTCGCCCTTGGGCCCGACGTTGAGCAGGAAATTCGCGCCGGCGCCGGCCGCCTGCGCCATTATGGTCATCAGCTCCGGCACCGACTTCCAGTGCCGATCCCCCGCGCTGTAGCCCCACCAGCGCCGGTGCATGACCTCACATACCTCCCACGGGCGACCGGTGCCGGTGGCGGAGATGCGGCGCTCGGAGCTGTCAACGTACCCTTCGATGCGGTCTGCGTACTCGTCGGGTGGGTGAAGCCTCGTGAGCTTCTCGCCGTGCAGCCGGTCGTTGATAAGTACCTGGGGCTGGAGGCTGCGGATGATGTCGTCCAGCTCAACCGCCCGCCACTGGGCAGCGCTGTACGGCCACTGGCCATCAAACCACAGGAAATCAATCGGCCCGTAGTTCGTGCACAGTTCGCGCACCTGGGCGTGCGTGTAGTCAATGAATTCGGCGAATTCATCCTCGTGCCCTTCGGGGCCCTCGAAGTAGACCGGCCAGTGCCAGTCAGCCAGACTGTAGTAGATGCCCACGCGCAGCCCCGCCTGGCGACACCCCTCGACATACTCGGCGATAAAGTCGCGCCTGGCGGCAGTCGCTGTCGAAGTAAAGTCGCTAACCTCGCTTTCGAACAGGCAGAAGCCGTCGTGGTGCTTACTGGTGAGCACCATGTAGTTCATGCCCGCGTCCCTGGCGATTGCCGCCCATTCGTGGGCATCGAACTTTGGCGCAGTGAACTGGTCGGCGAGCTTGAAGTACTCACTGGGCACCAGATGCTCGCGAAAGAGCACCTGCTCGCCGCGGCCCAGCAGCGCGTAGATACCCCAGTGCAGAAACATCCCGAACTTCGCCTCGTTGAACCACGCATCAATCGGCTTGGCCTTCGCTTCACTCATCAGAATTGCTTCCATTCATTTGGTTATCTATGGCCGAACGGGTCTGCGTTGCCGTCGAGCGGAATCTCGCCCAGGGCTTTGCCGCCCAGCTCGATTGCAAGCCAGCCATCCTGCTCGTTGGCCTGGAGTCTCTCGTCGTGCTCAGCTAGGTCAATGAGCGTCACCAGTGTAATCGCTTTGATCAGCTCCTGGCTCTGGACCTGGAGAATGGTATCGGCCGGCTGCGTGGCGACAACCGGCGTAGACACCGCCTGGCGCAGCGCAATCGGCTGCGTGCAGGCGAAACGCAGCTTGACCGTGGACTTCTCGCCCGTTATGGCGACCGTTTGCTGCTCAGCACCAATGTCCATCGGCAGGAAGGTATGAAAGCGGGCCTCGAATTGACCGTATGCGGCGAAGCGGGCGCGGTCTACTATCAGGTAACGCTGCTCGCCGAGGTTGACGAACGTCCGCGAGCAGTGCTGTACCGAGGCTCCCCGATAGTACTCACCGCCGAAGCAGTCGCTGGTGTCCACCTGAATAGCGAAGCAACCGTTGTGCTCGAAACTGCGCGTATGGCTGATGCTGTCGGGCCGGACGCCGACGCCGTCGAGCAGGATCGTATTCTTGCTCAGCGGCCCGCAGCCGTACAGCTCAAAGCGGAACCCGGAGAAGGTCGTATCAATGTAGCTGCCGTCGCTCGCGTTGACGAGCATCGCCTCGTCACCGACGACGAGCCAGAAGGCCATCAGGTCAATATGTCTGTGCGGGACCTGCAGGCT
>JALGTU010000236.1 GCA_029821195.1 Candidatus Zipacnadia bacterium | reverse complement strand
GTTCGAAGAAGAATTCGCCGACTTTGTGGGCGCGAGATACGGAATCGCTCGCAACTCGGCGATGACCGGCCTGGCGATGGCGGTCAGCGTTGCTGGTGTAGGTGTGGGCTCGGAAGTCCTCTGCGACAGCATCGTCCATTTCGGAGCGGTGGCGAGCGTGTATATGAATGCTATTCCGCGGTTCGTAGATGTACGCCGGGACAACTGGCTGATGGACCCGGAATCGCTACGCGCCAACATAACTGAGCACAGCAAGGCGGTCATCGTCACGAATCTCTGGGGACAGTGTGCGCAGCTAGACGAGATCCGGGCCATCTGCGACGAATATGACCTGTTTATGATCGAGGACTGTGCCCACTCGCTCAAGTCATTCTGGAAGGGCCAGCACAGCGGCACCTACGGCGATATCGGCGTGTTCAGCTTCCAGCAGGGCAAGCAGTTGCCCACGGGCGACGGCGGCATGATGGTCACCGACAACGAAGAGATCTACGAGCGGCTGTACGGTGAATGGGCATTCGGCGGAGAGTCGCCCGCCTTTATGACGCTCAACTTCCGCATGAACGAAATGACTGCGGCGGTGGGCCGGGCTCAGTTGCAGCGGGTGAGCGAGTATATCGAGACTTACAACCGGAGCCTGGCGATAATGGAAGCGGCGATCAGGGATTGCGAGTGGCTGGTCAGTCGCTACGTTCCGGAAGAGGCCCAGATCACCAGTTACGGCTGGACGTGCTTGTGGGAGGGCGACAAGTACGGCCTGGACTTCGACCGGTTCAAGCAACTCAACGAGGAGCTCAAGGTCGGCCTGGGGATTGGATTCCAGGAAGGGCGCGCCCCGTACCAGTTTGACTTCTTCCGCATCAGTAACATATACGGGAACCCGGCCTGCCCCATCCGCTGCCCGCTCTACCAGGGCTCCTACGACTATGAGGACGGCCTGTGCCCCAATGCCGAGTACGTTCTGCCCCGGCGAGTTGGCAAAGGCGCGATGATTGAACCCGAGCAGGCCGACGAGTTCGCTGAAAAGATGAACAAGCTCATTGATATGATGAATCAGGGCTGAGGCCGCGGGCTTCGGCTGCCCGTCAGGACGAGGTGTGGCGCATGCGATTTGTCATAACCTGCGACGACGCCGGTCATCAGCCTCCAGAGACTCAGAGCCGGGCGGATGGTTTCTTTGAATCCCAGGGCGTGCGGGCCAGCTTCTTTGCCGTGCCGTACGGTAAATCGGGCGCATTGGGCGAAGACAAAAGGTGGCTGGCGGCGGCCCACGCCGCCGAACAGCGCGGGCACGACTTCCAGCTTCACGCTCTCGATCACTCCGTCTTTGAGTTCGGGTGGCATCCTGAGTGGATGATGGCGATATTGGACGAGGAGACCCGACGGCGTTTCGCCGAAGAACGCGATGAGATCGCCCGGGGCTGGGGGCGCGAGATCTTCGGTGAGAAGCTGCGCACCGCGATCCAGGTCTTCGAGGACGCCTTCGGGCGCAGGCCGCTCGTGTTCCGATCCGGCGCGCTGTCACAGTCGGCTGAACTTTACCAGGCGCTGGGCGACGTGGGGATACCTTACTCCTCGAACCAGGTCGTCAATCCCGGAGGGTGGAGCTACATAGCCGGGAACTACGACTTGCCGCTCGACTGGGCCCCGGGGGTACCGCCCCGGCCGTATCAGGTAACCGGGCAGGTCGTCGAAATACCGATGACTGGCGCTGGCCAAGCAGGATCTGCAGCGCGTGGATGAAGCGGGCGGAGTATTCGTGCTGATCTGCCACGTCCAGTGCGTGGGCGCAGTGGAGCCGTTCGCCCGCGATCTGCTTAGCCGGCTGTTCCAGGAAGCCCGGGATAACTACCCCGTAGAGTTTATGACCCTGCGGGAGTTGATCTCCCTGATCCAAAGCGGCGTTGTGCCGGTGGGCCATTGACCTAACCCGGAAGATTCATAAACGGCTTTCGTGAAAAACCCGCTTTTTGGGAAAAAGCCGGTTTTTCACACTTTTCCGGCAAAAACTTTTGGCAAGTGAGCAACAGAGCGACAAATACAGAGTGTCGTTATTCGCAAAAGGCTGTGAATTGGTGTTTATCCAGCGCACGGCACCCTCCGGGCCTGTCACGTATGCCTGGTCTGTTTGTTTATGAATAGTGTGGGTTAAGGCGAACCATTTTGCGCGACAAGACCAAACGAGAGGATGTCAGATAATGAATGATCCGTTGTTAGTCGGCGTCATCGGCGCGGCTGGGCGGGGGGGCTCCCTGGGCAAGATTTTTCACAGCCACCCCACCACGCGTGTGCACGCGCTGTGCGACATCAACTTCGACAGTTCGCGGGAGGGATGGGGAAGCGATTGGGCTGTGCCACAGGCAGAAGAGTTTGGTGTTGACCTGATCTATAGCGATGCCGAGGAGATGCTCGACAAGGCCGGCGTGGACATCGCCATCATCGGCACGCCTATGCCGTTGCACGTGCCCCAGTCACTAATGGCGCTGGAACGCGGCATTCACGTCTTCAGTGAGGTTCCGGCCGGGGTGAACATCGCCGAATGTAAGGAGTTGGTGGCGGCAGTAAAGGCCAGCTCCGCCACCTACATGATGGCGGAAAACTACTGCTACATCAAGCCCAATGTGCTCATCAAAGAGTTGGTGGAGCAGGGCTATTTCGGTGAACTGTACTTCGGCGAAGGCGAGTACGTACACGAACTCAAGGAATACAACGAGCGCACGCCGTGGCGGCGCAAGTGGCAAACGGGCATCAACGGCAACACCTATCCCACGCACATGCTCGGCCCGGTTCTGGAGTGGTTTGCCGATCGCGTCACCGCCGTCTCCTGTGTGGGTACGGGCCACCACTATCAGGACCCGCGCGGTGACTACTACGAGAACGAAGACAGCACCATGACTATGTGCCGGCTGGCCAAAGGCGGGCTGGTCAAGCTGCGCCTGGATATGCTCTCGGACCGGCCCCATAACCTCAACTACTATTCACTGCAGGGGACGAAGGGCTGTTACGAGGCGGAGCGGGGGCTGGGCGATCAGCCCAAGATCTGGCTGGCCGATTTCCACGAAGAGAACCCGCCGCAGTGGCATCCCCTGGCTGATTTTGAGCAGGACTTCCTGCCCGAAAAGTGGCTCAATCCGCCGCCCGAGGCGCTCGAGGCCGGCCACTGGGGTGGCGACTACTGGGAGGTGGATGACTTCGTGCAAGCCATTGTCAACGGCACCCCGCCGCCGGTGGATATCCACCGGGCTATGGATATGACTCTGCCCGGGTTGGTCTCCCAGCAGTCCATCCAGCAGGACGGAGCGTGGCTGGATGTACCTAACTCGCGCGAGTGGTGAGCCGGGCCGCGAGGCCAATAATGACTGAC
>JALGTU010000101.1 GCA_029821195.1 Candidatus Zipacnadia bacterium | reverse complement strand
GGCGTGATGCTGGGACTGCCGGTCGCGGCTTTCCAGAGCGCTTACGTCACGCATAAGCTGGCGCAGGTTGCTGAGGGAGCCGATTTCGCTGTGGCCCTCGGCAATCCAACGTCGGCCGCGCTCATCAATTTGCCCTGGTTTGGCGCGGCCGCAGTGGGATATGTGGCTGGTTACGTTTGGTTGTTCCCACCGCTGGGCGGGCCGCTGATCGCGGCTAACATCCTGTGGGTCCGTAGCCTACTGTATCGTCAGCACTCGTGGCTTGACGAACACGAGCGGGCCTACCGGCAACAGCAGCGCCAGGAGGGCAGCCTGTCTGCCCAAGCGCTGTGAAGCGGCCGGTCGGTCTGAGATTCACAACTCCAATGTGGTAGTCGCCCCAGGAGCAAAGTCTGCCCTCGAGGTTCGTGGCCCGCATCTAGCTGGTGCGGGTTCGCTTTTCAGTCCCCGGAGACGCTGCAACCAGTTTATGGAGGATAGCGAAGTTGCTGAGCGCGGCTCGATGGAGTTGCCGGGCGGCCTCCCGGCGTTGACTGGCTTGCTCGGCGCGAGCGTCCCAGAGCTTGTGGGCTGCGCGGATCAGTCCGTCTGCGGACAGGTCAAGCATCTCAACCAACGGCTGACCGGCTCGCGTCGCGAAGGCTGCTACTTTCGGGTCATAAGCCAGTGCCAGGGCGGGCACTTGTGCGGAGGATGCGAAGATCAGTCCGTGCAGCCGCATTGACACCAGCATATCAAGCCGCGATACTACCCCCAGCATCTCGCGGGGATTGATTGGCTGGTCCAGTATCGTCAGGTGTCCTCCTGCTTGGCTGGCTAGGCGCCAGGCCAGGGTCAAGTCCTGCTCCGGCTGGAAGGGGATGAGCAGCACCTGGCCGCCCAGGGCATCGCGCATATGCTTGGCGAGTGCTGCCCCCGGTGTCACCACATCAGCCGGGGGCGAGGTGCGCAGGGAGATGCCGATCAGCGGCTGGTCGGAAGAGATGCCGTATCTGGCCAGCAGCTCGTCGGTGCGCGCGGCCTCGCCGGGCTGCAGTAGCAGCGCGGGGTCAGCGGTAACCTGTGCTTGAGCAATTGGGCCGATTGCTCATCGCGCAGAGCTATTGCCGCAGCGTGACGGAAGCAGCGGGCCGTGGCCCGGCGGATCAGGTTGCTCCGCAGCGGCCCGAGTCCCTGGGCGAATATCATATACGGTGTGCCGGCCAGGCGAGAGAGG
The DNA here is from genome assembly GCA_029821195.1 of Candidatus Zipacnadia bacterium. GTDB lineage: Bacteria > Armatimonadota > Zipacnadia > Zipacnadales > Zipacnadaceae > JALGTD01. The sequence continues at coordinate 9,791 of JALGTU010000101.1, read as the reverse complement.
CGTAGGATGCCCAGGTAGTACAGCGGCGAGAGCACACTGGTCGTATCCTGGATTAGTCCCCCTCCGCCGGCGATGAGTAGGTCCGCGTTGCGTAGCGCGCGCCAGACAGCAGGTGGCGACCAACGGGGCACGGCTTCGACGTGGTATCGAGCGGCGGTTGCTTCGGGGGCGGCGGACAGGACGGTTACCCGGGCTTGCGGGTAGCGGCTATGTAGTTCGGCAGTCACCGCGGCCAGAATGGCCTCGTCGCCGATGTTGCCGTACCCGTAATACCCGGAGATTACCAGCCGCATAACGCGCTCCTACCCCGGATCGAAGATAGACCGATCCCGCCGTCCTATCCAGACCAGGTACACGACGAGCCACAACACCAACCCCCCCAGGACGCCCAGCCACAGGCCGTGGCCGACGCGCAGCAGCGAGACCAGCAGGGGAGTGTGCAGGTGGCAGAAGGTGTTCAGGATGGAGATCTGGCCGATGGCCCCCGCGGCCAGCGCTACCCACATCCCCCGGCGCAGCCCGGCGGCGATCAGAATGAGCGCGACGATCATAATCGGATGGGCGAAGAATATCTCTTTGCTGCGCGGGCGGACGAGCAGCACCTGATCCAGCAGCGCCCGGAGCTGCATTTCAAGCCCCGAGACGCCCACTGCCGGCTCGTTCCCCGAGCGCAGCATCAGGATCGCCAGAATCCCCAGGCCGAAAACGGCTGCGATCACGTGCCAGTAGCGGACCACGTGGCCGAGCGCCTCGCGCAGCCCCGCCGCCAGAGCGGGCAGTTCGCCGCGAGTCTCGCCGAGTTCGGTTTTGACCTCCCAGTAGCTGCGCATTGAGCGGCCGGCGAAGACTGCGGCGATAATCAGCAGCGGCAGCAATTGGGCCAGCTTCACGCCGCGGAACTGCGCCACCTTCATCAGGTAAGCGTCGGAAGTCAGGCAGGCCGCGACCAGTAACCCGCCGCCCGCAGTGAGCACGCAGATGCGCAGGAAATCTACTACCCCCGCCGGTAGGGGATGGCGGGCGGGCCGCTCGCGCAGCCGGACGCTCAGCACCGCCCAGGTAGGGAAGATGAGGCCCGCAGCCAGCGCACCCAGCGGGGGCAATAGCTCCAGACCAACCAGCCCGGCCGCCGCTGCGATCAACACCACTGCCACCGTGGTTATCCAGAACCACAGTCGGCTGAGGCCGAAGATTGATTGAACCAGCCACATCAAGCCGGCGCCGATGGCAGCGAACACTACCGGCAGCGCCCAGAAAGGGACCTCCACTGAGCTGAACGGCTGTGGGCTGCCGATGGTGAAGCCGTCGTGGCGGAGTCGGCCGGCAAGCTGGCGCACGTAGTCGAGGTTATCCTGGAAGGGGTCGCTTTGGGTGAAGAACAGATGTACGTAGCACAGCCGTACCTTGCGCTCGCGCACTGCCAGACTGAAGCGGCTGACCGCGCGGCACGGGCGGGTGCGCGCCATTTCGGGCGCGCTGATGCTGTGCGTGCGGATGAACTGGTAGTCCAGATCTCGGGCCAGGGTTTGCTCGCCGGCCTGGGGAGCCAGCTCGATGTAGCCAAAGTTCAGGTTAGCTTCCCGCAGCGCGGGGGCGCAGTCTCTGATGACCTGCGTGCCCGCGAAGACGACTGTTTCGGCACCAATATCGCGCGCGGCGCGAACCGCCGCCGTAATCTTGTCACGGCCGGTCGTGAACTGGGGCCGGGGTCGGGCGATAATCTTAAGTCCAGCCTGCTGAACAATCTCGACGGCTTCGTCATAGCCCACGCCAATGTCGCGCAGTTCGGGCGTGACGCGCAGCAGGTGGGCATAGTAGTCATAGGTTCCCAGTCGCGCCTGCGGCTGGCGAGCCGAGCTGCGCAGCCGGGGCAGCTTGGCTTCGAGCTGCTTGTGGATGCGTTCGCGGGCGGCCCGGGGCATCTGCACATCGGGCAGGACAACGCCAGCAGTGGTATTAAACAGCCGGCCCGTCTCCACCAGCTCACCCAAACTCACCTCGGTGATGGCGACATGGCTCGCACCGCACTGCTTGAGGCTGGCGAGTATACTCCCCGGCGTCAGGCCGGTCAGCGCCGCCACGCGCAGCACGTCATCATAGTCCACGGCTACGGCCACGGTCGAATTGGCGTGCTCGACTAGTATGCGTTGATAGCCGATCAACCCGGCCACACCCAGTCCGGCCACGATTAGTACCGTGAGAATTATCTTCTGGAGTTTGTCCATAAGTGTCCACTATCGGTTCAGAGTAAGCGACATCTGCGTCCTCGCTGGGTATATTTAGTCATAGGGAGTGGTGATTCCTTCCGAAGATGACTGCGCTGTTCTCCGGACGGCTTGACAGTGGCTCTTTCGCGCAATATACTGCTGGTAAATGTCGGGCTACTGCGCTTGTGATTTCAGCAAGGCACTGATTCCTCATAATGCAGCAGAATCCATCAGCTTACAGATTCATCGTTATTGACGGTGTCGAGGGCTGTGGCAAGAGTACCCAGGTGGAACTTCTGGCCCGGCACCTGCGGGCGCGAGGGCAGAAGGTCGTCGTCACGCACGAGCCGGGCGGGACGGCCACCGGTGAGGCGGTGCGGGCGATTCTGCTCGATTCCGATCTGAACATGAGCGCCCTGACCGAGGCGTTTCTGTTTTGTGCGTCGCGGGCGCAACACTTACAGGAGGTCATTCTGCCCGCTCTGGCGGCGGGTCAGGTTGTGGTTTGCGACCGGTTTTCTTCGGCAACTGCGGCCTACCAGGGCTATGCCGGTGAGCTGGGCTTGGACCTTTTCGAGGACTTGGACGGAATTACCACCGGAGGACGCAAGCCGGATATGACGATCATCCTGGACCTGGATCCGCTGGTGGGACGGCAGCGCCAGCAGGCCAGCGGCAGCACCGGTCCGGACCGGATGGAGCGCAAGACCGAAGAGTACCACCAGCGCGTCCGGGAAGGGTTCCTGGACTATGCGCGGCGGTTGGGGGAACGTGCGGCGGTCGTGAATGCGGATCGGTCGGTCGAAGAGGTACATCAGGCGATTTTGCAGGTCCTGGGCCTGGATTAGTCAACAGGAGGTTGTGGCGCAAATGAGATCTACTGCCGTTGTCGCCGGCGGCGCCGGTTTTATTGGTTACGCCTTTGTTTCGCGGCTGCTCAACGAAGGTTTCCACGTGATTATCGTGGACAACCTGGCCACCGGCACCCATCGCAACGTTAATGACCTGCTCCAGGAAGACTATTGTGAATTTGTCGAGCATGATGTCTGCGAGTCGCTGGCCATAAGCGGGCCGGTTGACTATGTGGTGAACCTGGCTTGTCCGGCCAGTCCGGTGGATTTCTCGCGCATTCCGGTGGAGATAATGCGGGTCTGCTCGGAGGGCACGTATAATCTCCTGGAGCTGGCCCTGCACAAGCGTGCCGACTTCCTGCAGGCTTCCACCTCCGAGATCTATGGTGATCCGGAGGTCCATCCGCAGCACGAAGACTACACCGGCAATGTCAATATCGCTGGTCCGCGGGCCGTCTACGATGAGGGCAAGCGCTATGCCGAGACGCTGATTCATACTTACCACCGCGAGTTCGATATGCCGATGCACATCGCCCGGATTTTCAACACCTATGGGCCGCGGATGCGTCCCGACGATGGCCGGGTGGTGTCGAATTTCTGTGTCCAGGCGCTGACTGGCCAGCCGCTGACCCTCTATGGCGACGGCGAGCAGACCCGCAGCTTCTGCTACGTTGATGACTTGGTGGAGGGACTGTTCCGCCTAATGACCAGTGAATTGGCGGGGCCGTTCAACATGGGCAATTCTGTGGAGACCTCGGTGAAGGAGCTAGCCGACAAAGTGATTGAACTGTCGGGGAGCAGCTCGGAAATCGAGCACCGGCCGCTGCTGCATCCCGACGATCCCAAGCGGCGCCGCCCGGCCCTGGATCGCGTCCGGGAGGCGCTTGGCTACGAGCCCACCACTGACCTGACCACCGGGCTCACGCAGACGCTGGAGTGGTTCCGCCAGGTCGTTAGCGAACAATGAATCTCCAAATGGTCTACTTATGTCCTTCCGGCAAATCATCGGGCACGAAATACCCATAGGCATTCTGCAGCGAGCGGTCGCCGGTGACCGCCTGCCAACCGGCTACCTGTTCACCGGGCCCCGGAACGTCGGCAAGACGCTGACCGCTCTGCAATTGGCCAAAGCGATTGATTGCCAGCAGCGCCCGGACGCAGATGATCCGAATCAGGTTGACTGCTGCGACCAGTGCGAGGTCTGCCGCCGCATCGAAGACGGGAGTTTCCCGTACTTCCGGCTGGTCTTTCCTACCTCCAAAGCTCTGGAAAAGCAGTTGGAGAAGCAGCGCAAGAAACAGCAGGAGGGCAACCCGGACCAGACGCAGAACGCGGCAGCCGGCGCAGGGGCACGTCCCCTTGAGCTAATAGAAATCGAGAACGCCGCGATACACATTGATCGCGTCCGGGATATACTGGAAAGCGCGAGTCTGAAGGCCCCTGAGGGAATCTGGAAGATCTATCTGGTGCAGTCGGCGGAGAAGTTGTTGCCCGAGGCTGGCAACCTGCTCCTGAAGACGCTCGAAGAGCCGCCTCCCAGGACTACCTTCATCCTAACTACCAGCCAACCTGGCGACGTCCTGCCGACGATCACCTCCCGCTGTCAGGTGATTGACTTTGGCCCCGTGCCCAGCTCGCAAGCGCTGCCTGCTCTCCGGGAGGAGTTCCCCGACAGTGATCCGGAGGCGGTGGCGGCGCTGGTCGCGGCCAGCGCGGGGCGGTATGGTTGGGCGCACCGGCTGCTGAGCCACCCGGCGATGCTCAGCAATCGGCGGGCCCTGCTGCAACTGCTGGCGGAGCTGCCCGACCAGGAGCTCTTCGAGGGCATGAGGCGAGCCGAAGAACTAATTGCCTTGGCCGAGGACTGGTTCGTGGCGAGCTACGAGGCGGATAACGCCGAGGCCGAAACCGCCCAGGCGCTGCTGAAGTCGAATCGCGACGCGGTGCTGCGCACGGTGATGGGGCAAATGCTTGATACTATGCTCACCTGGTGGCGGGATATCGCCTTACTGGTGAGTGCGCCGGACAGCGAGCGGGTCATGAACTGTGACCAGCTCAGCGAACTGAGCAGGCTGGCGGCGGTCTACGATGCGCGCGACTGCCGACGAGCGCTGGGCTGGATTGAGGAAGCCCACGCTCACTTCCTGGGGAATGCCAATTTGCGCCTGACCGCGGAGTTGCTTATGCTCAAGTTGCTCTCGCTGTCGCCGTCCCGGTCGTAGCGAAACGAGCAAGTCAGTTCGCCTCCGGTGAGCTGAGACCGCATTGGGAGGATGGGCCATGAAGATTCTGGTTACTGGTGGTGCCGGTTTCATCGGTTCACACGTGGTAGACCGATATATCGAACTCGGTCATCAGGTGGCAGTCGTAGACAATCTCTTCACCGGGCGCCGGGAGAACCTGAATCCGGCGGCGCGCTTCCACGAGGTTGACATCACCGATGCTGATGCGCTGGAGGCAGTATTCCAGGCCGAGCGGCCCGAGTTGGTCAATCACCACGCCGCTCAGATGGATGTGCGGCACTCGGTGCAGGATCCGTTATTCGATGCCCAGGTCAATGTCATTGGCGGTTTGAACGTGATTCACAGTGCCCTGCGCGCGAGCGTGAAGAAGGTAATTTATGCTTCGACCGGCGGAGCGATCTACGGCGAGGTCGAGCACGATACGGCCGACGAGAACTACCCGCTGGCACCTCTCAGCCCTTACGGCATATCCAAGCACACCGTCGAGCATTACCTGTACCTGTACCAGCACCTGGAGGGGCTCGACTATACGGTGTTGCGTTATTCCAATGTCTACGGGCCACGGCAGAACCCGCACGGTGAGGCCGGGGTGGTGGCAATTTTCGGCAACCTGATGCTGGCCGGCCAGCAGCCCACGGTATTCGGCGATGGCAGCGACGTCCGCGACTACGTTTACGTTGGGGATGTGGTTGAGGCCAACGAACTTGCTTTAACAGCCGGCAGCGGGGAGGTAGTCAACATCAGCACCGGCCGGGGGACTTCCGTCCAGGAGATCTTCGAAGTGGTCGCCGGGGCGGTCGGCTACGACAGCCCGCCCGCGTATGCGGCGCCTCGGGTAGGCGACTTGCGGCGTAACGTGCTGGATAGCTCCAAAGCGGCGCGGGTCCTGGATTGGACGCCTCGGGTCGAGTTGGCCGAGGGCATCGCCTCAGTAGTTGAGTACCTGCGTACTGCCGGGGGCCAATGACAGCAGCCCGCCCCGCTTCTTGGACTTGACATTATTCCTGCATCTGCTATAATTCAGGTTAACAGGGGCGATGATAACTGTCTCGCCCCCCCTTTGTGAGTAATCAGCAATCATTACTACCAGCTTGATTCCCTGATTCCTGGGGTGGGAATGCTGGCGAACGGGAGGCAGGAGGTGCCATTGTGGCGGACTTGAATCTTATCGCTCTTTCTGGTGTGGTGACGAGGGATGCGGTACTCAGGGAGAAGTCGGGCGGACAGGTCAAGGCTGAGTTCAGCTTTGAGGTCGAGCGACCTTTTCACCGTAGCAACGGTGAGCCCGTCTCGGATCTATTCTTGGTGGACGTCTGGAACGAACTGGGGGAGTGGGCGACCGCACACATCAAGCAAGGGCAGCGACTCTTCATCCTCGGCACGCTCAACAAAGAAAGTTACAGCACGCGTGCCGGGCGCGAGCACTTGACCATCGTCAAGGCCAAATACCTGAGTCTAATTGACAATACGCTGCTTGACGGGCAGGTGGACGTCGAGCAGCTCAAGGCCGACTGGTGGCCGACCGGGCTGCTGCATCAGGCTGTGGCGATAGTTGATAATGCTATAACTGATGAGGTAGTGGCGGCTCAGGCAGCCTCGACCGAGGTCGTCAGCTCGATAGAGGTCCCCGAAGTCAGCAGCTAGTCGCGCAGAAGCAAGAAATCTGGTGCCGTCGCAACAGTAGCCGCCTGGTTGGTCAGGCGGCTGCTTGATTTTGCCATCGGCGTGGGGTGAAACAACGTGAAGGGTAACGATTTGACGCTGGCTGATGACCAGTGGTGTTTTGCTTGTGGGCCGGAGAATCCTCATGGCCTGCACCTGGCCAATTTCTACTTCGAGGATGACCAGTACATTTGCCATTTCACGCCCCAGCGTCACCATCAGGGCTGGTCGGGCATAACCCACGGCGGCATTGTGGCCACGCTCCTGGATGAGATTATGACCCGGATGCTGTCGGCGAAGGGAATCAACGCCGTGACTGGCGAAATCACTGTACGCTACCACCAGCCGGTCTTCATCGGCCAGGCGCTGACGGTGCGCGGCTGGATCAATCGCAAACGCGGGAAGCTGATCGAAACAGAGGCCGAGTTGGAACTGACGGGCGGAACTGTGGCTGCGGCGGCACGAGGTAAGTTTGTCCAGGTCTAGGCCATATTATTCATGAAGATAGATGCAATCAGCGTCTCGGAGGCGTGGAAGTAGCCGCCCAAGCCCCTCACGTCAATTCACTATTTCCTGTGCACAACGACACGACGCAATTGTCACGGGCGTTGCTCAACTTTCCAAGTTTTTGCCGGAAGGGTGTGGGAGACCGGCTTTTTTTGCCTAAAAAGCGGGTTTCCCACAAGCCGTTCATGAATTATCCGGGCTAGGCTGGGGAGGCCGACGATGCTTTTCGACAGTGCCATGCTGGCGCGAATATGTGCGGACCTCGACGGGCAGTTGACCGGCTGTCGGATTCGGCGGGTGGTCGCGTCGGCTCCGGCTGAGGTCGCGCTGGAGACGAATGCTGCAGGTGCGGCACGGTGGCTGGTGCTGTGCACGGAGCCCCAGTTTGGGCGCGTCCACCTCGCGGAGCATGCCCAGCCCCGTCCGGACATACATTCGCCGCTGGCCGACGTGCTGCGCCGTTACCTGGTGGGCGGGGTCGTGGCGCGTGTGGTGCAGATTGATTTCGACCGGCTTGTGCACATTAGCTTTATCAACGCCCAGCGGCTGGGGCCGGAGCAGAGCTGTACGCTGGTGGCCGAAATAATGGGCCGCCACAGCAATATTCTCCTGCTGGATGAGGACGGCATAATCCGGGAATGTCTCGGGCACGTCTCCGCCGAGGTGAATCGTTACCGCGAGAGCCTGCCGGGCGTGGCGTACATGCCGCCGCCCGACTTCGGCAAGATCAACCCCCTGACGGTGACCGCGGCAGAACTGGCCGCAAGAGTCCGCGAAGCCGATCCTCAGTCAGAATTTGCCAGGTGGTTCCGGCAGACCTGCCACGGCGCGAGCGATCTATTCGTGGCTGAGATTGCTGCGCGTGCTGGGATCGCAGCCGACGCACAATTGTGCACGCTTGCCGCTGGCTGGGAAGCCCAGCTCCACCAGGTACTTGGGCAGTTGGGCGAGCTGGTTACTACGCCCGGGGAGGCATACATCTGCCGCGATGCCCTCGGCGATGCGCTCTTTGCCTATCCCTTCGTTCCGCAGTCTCGTCCTGATCTGGTCATCACGCCGGCAGAAAGCCTCAGCGCCGCGCTGGACCGCGTGCACCACGAACTGAAGCAGGGGCACGATATCAGCCAGCTTCGCGAGCGACTGCTTGTGGCGGCTGGCAAGCAGCTTGACCACGTAATGGTGCGCCGCCGCAAGCGCCAGTCGGCCCTCGCTTCCGCCGACGATGCCGACCGGTACCGAAAATGGGGCGAACTGATTCTTGCTCACCTGCACCAGATTCCACCCCGTGCTCAGCAAGTCACAGTCACCGACTACTCCTCTGAGGACCAGACGGAGGTAACCATCCGTCTGGATCCTGACCACACGCCCCAGGACGTCGCCCAGCACTACTTCAAGCGCTACAAGCGTGCTCGGCGCGTGCGCGAGCGGCTGCCCCGGCTGCTCCAGGTTGACCGGATCGAGCAGGATTATCTGGAGGGCCTTCTGCACCAGATCGAAAGCGCGGCGGAGCTGGCCGACCTGGAAGAGCTGCGCCAGGAGATGATTGGGCGGGGCATAGTCAAGCCGCCGAAGCGACCGCAGCCTCCCCCGGCCCGGCGGCGCCTGCCCCGCTTTATCAGTGCAGATGGATACACGGTTATCTACGGCAAGACCGGTCGCCAGAACGACGAGGTGGTGCGCGAGACCAACGCTGACGACATCTGGCTGCACGTGCAGCGCGGGCCGGGTGGGCATGTGGTCATCAAGACCGGCGGGCGGCCCGCCGACGTGCCCGAAAGCACGATTCTCGAGGCCGCTCAGCATGCCGCGGCACTGAGCAGACAGGCCCAGTCGTCGGCAGTGGAGGTGGATTACACGCTGGTCAAGCACCTCAACAAGCCCAAGGGCGGCCCGCCGGGATTTGTCTACTACCGCAACTTCCAGACAGTGCGCGTCGCGCCGCGGCACGCACAGACCCCCGGAGTAACCTAGTTCGCCGGTTCTTGCCAGCCAGGAAGTCGTCCACCGGTGCGATGGGGAGGCCGGCCTCGGGCGTCTTGAAGTGCATCGGAATCGCCACGGCGGGGTGGAGTTGCTTGATCAACGCGGTGGCTTGTCGGGCATCAATGGTGAATGTGCCGCCGACGGGAACGAACAGCACGTCCACACGGCCGAGCGAGGCTGCCTGCTCAGGGCTGAGTAGGTGACCGAGGTCGCCCAGGTGGCACAGCCGGATGCCGTCCACCTCGAAGCAGAAGATGCGGTTGCTGCCGCGCTGGGCGCCCTGCGCGTCGTCGTGGTAGGATTCGGTGACCTCGAAGTTAATGCCGCTGACCTCACCT
>JALGTU010000100.1 GCA_029821195.1 Candidatus Zipacnadia bacterium | reverse complement strand
TGTCCAACCAATCCCTGGCACCACGGATAGCCGACGATGTCCCCCAGCTCATATCCGATAGGTGCCAGGTTGGGATGCCGGTGGTAGAAGATGACTGCTTCAGGATGCAGCTCGTGGACATGCTTGTGGATTGCCTCCAACGCAGGGACGTACTTGTGCTCGGCAACCCACGCGTACAGCTCCCTGTCATCCTCGACCGAGCGCCCCATCTCGGCGGCGATTTGCTCCCGGTACGGCTCGATCCAGTCGAAAGTGCGCTGGCGAGCGAAGTACATAGGCATCTCTTCCCAGAAGACCCAGCCAAAGAGCGCCTCGGGCTTGTCCAACAGCGACCGGGCATTCACCGTGTCTTCGATGCGCTGGTGAATCGCCTCCCGCACACCCTCCTTGTACCAGTAGTCCAGGCAGGTCGCCAACCCGGCCCTGCCAGTGCCGAGGTGGTGGGTAGGCCGGAGGCTGTAGACGACCTTGAAGTCAGGATTGTGCCGGAGAATCTCGTTAATGACGTCGGCGGTTGTCTGGGGCCGACCGTGAGGGATGTAGACCCAGTCGAACCGGGCGATTTCCAGGAGTGCCTCCCGGCGCGAGGGAGGGTCAGCGTAGACACCGTGGCCGAGCGCCATATACTCGGGGTAGGCGGCAGTGACTGTGCTGACTGCGGTCAGCAGTATGAGCAGTGCGCAAGCCCAGCGGATGCGAAGGGCTGTCATTGTGCCCCCTCGTTTCTAGCGCAAGGATGCTTTGCCACTTGTTAGTTGTACACAAGACCAGATCTCTCCTTCTCAAGCTGGCAGCTGCGGGCAGGGACATATCCCAGGAAGGGACGACTGGCCCGGGCGCGGAATTCATCTGACGACTACCGATTACAGTGCCTGAGGGATAAGATGCCAGACGAAATCCTGTAGGAGGATAGCACGGCAGTGATAGTGAAGATTGACCTGCGTTCGGACACGAAAACGCTCCCCTCGGATTTGATGCGCAAAGCGATGGCCAATGCGCAGGTGGGCGACGATGTCGCCGGCGAAGACCCCACGGTAAACGCCCTGGAGGCCAGAGCAGCCGAGCTGCTGGGGAAAGAAGCCGCCCTGTTTGTGACCTCCGGGACCCAGGGCAACCTGGTCAGCGTGCTTGCGCACACCCAGCCCGGCCAGAAGATCATTTTCGAGCAGGACGCGCACATCTTCCACTACGAGCGCGGCGGGCTGGCGCGGATAGCCGGCCTGCTGGCGCATCCTCTTCCCGGGCATCACGGTGCAATGGACCCGGCAGATGTGGAGGAGGCCATCTGGCCCCAGGAAGCACACCGCGCACCCACCGGGCTGATCGCGCTGGAGAATACGCACAACCGGGCCGGCGGGACTTGTCTAAGTGTGGAACAGACGGAAGCCGTCTGCGAGGTGGCCCATCGCCACGGCGTGCCCGTGCATATTGACGGGGCACGCATCTTCGACGCCGCCGTAGCGCTGGAGGTGCCCGCTTGCCAACTGGCGGCCCCGGCCGACTCGATTACCTTTTGCCTCTCGAAAAGCCTCGGTGCACCAGTGGGCAGCCTGGTCTGCGGTAGCGGCGAGTTCATCGCCCGGGCGCGGGAGTTCCGCAAGATACTGGGCGGCGGCATGCGCCAGGCGGGTATCATTGCCGCCGCGGGCCTGGTCGCGCTGGAACACGAGCTGCCCCGCCTCCACGAGGACCACGAGAAGGCCAGGCAGATCGCCGAAACCCTTCAGGAGCTGCCCGGTGTGCACCTTGACATAACCACCGTGCAGACGAATATGGTACGATTCGAGTTGCGCCGGGAGGACATGAGCGCTCAGGAGCTCTGCGCCCGTCTGGCAGACTACGGGATAAACGCAATAGCACAAGATGGCACACGGATTCGGTTCGTGACGCACCGGGACATAAGCTTTGCCGACGCCGAGCGCGTGTGCACTGCCCTACGTGAAGTGCTGGCCTCGGATTGACCGATGCAGCCTCCAACTTCATAATGCCTGCTAGCATATTACACCAGCTATTGAAGGAGTGACACAGGTGATGAGCTTCCCGATGACGGAGATCGGTGGAGTTGCGGTATCGCGAATGATGATAGGAACCAACTGGTTCATAGGCTGTTCCCATACCAGTCTGGCCAAAGACGAGTGGATTAAGCGCTATATGACCGTGGAGCGTATTGTCGAGGTGCTGGAGGCCTGCACTGCGGAGGGCCTGAACTGCATCTGCAGCGGGCCGGACGAGAAGATACGTGCGGCACTGCTCGCCCACGAGGAGAAAACCGGCCGCCACATCTACTGGTTCATTACCCCCGTCGGACCGTCTCTGAGCGAACTTCTGGACAATGTTGAGATCTGTGCCGAGTGGGGCGCGGAGTTTTGCCTCCCCCACCAGTCGTATACCGATAACAACCTGTTGGTCGCGGAGAAACGAATTGAGGGACTTGAGGAGATCGTCCAAAAGATCCGTAGCCTCGGTATGATTCCTGGCCTCAGTACCCATAAGCCGGAGACCATAACAGTCTGCGACGCAACGGGATATGACGTATCCACTTACATCCAGCCATACAACGCGGCGGGTTTTCTCTGCCAGGTGGAAACCGACTGGGTAGCCCGGATCATCAACAACACGCCCAAGCCGGTTATAGTCATAAAGCCACTGGCGGCTGGGCGTCTGCTGCCGCCTACCGCATTGAGCTTCGTCTACAACTCGATCAAGCCCATTGACACGGTCTGCGTGGGCTTTCTCAGCCCGGAGGAAGTACGAGAAGATACCGCGCTCGCCCGCAGCTTGCTCACTGGCATCGAAGAGAAACGCCAGTTGCAGTACACGCGCAGCAAGTCGGCCCTGGAATCCCACATGCACCCGTAGAGCCAGGCCGCCGCCCGACCGGGATTCGCAGAGGAGGACGCCAATGTTCGGCAACCATGCCACCATACCGCTTGCGAGCACCGTGGCCCTGCTGGCGGCCCTGCAACTGTCGGTACCAAATGGCGCATGTGCAGAAACCGTACCCGAATGGCGCGGGCAGGTGCCGGGAACCGCGTACCTGGGCCGGGACGTGCTGTGGCGCCCGCGCGAGTGGCTGATATTCCACATGCAGGATCAAAAAGGGACCGGGTTCCGGCTCAATATCACCGTCCGCGATATGAACGTCTACATGCAGGGGCCACGGCCGGTACTGGTCTGGATCGTCGGACCTCGAAGCAACACTCTGGTACGCGAGATATTGCCGGACGACGGCATTGTCTCGGGCAACGAGCGCTACCGTGACGGGATCTACGACGAGTTCGCGGACTTTCGCTACCGTGAGTGGCACCGTCTCCACAGTCCGGGAGGATACCCGCCGGGCAAGGCACGCTCGCCGCTGCTTGATAGTCCCGAGGTGCTGCCTGCTCGGGAGATGAACGTCCAGGTGCCCGCCGCCGGCAAGGGCCTGTACCGGGTGGTGATCATCGCCAGTTGGGATCACTGGATCAGCATCACTCCGGATCGTCCCATTGCGACGGGCGTCCACCCCGGTCCCGGGCCGCTGTACGTGCACGGCGACCGCTTCCGCGACGCCTATCTTTACGTGCCGCCAAATGTCCAGGATATCGGCATCAGCATCACCGAAGAAATCCAGCCCTTCAACTGGCGAGTCCAGCTCCAGGATGAGAACGGCAAGGTCGTCGGCCGCACCCACCCGCGCACATTCCTGAGCTACCTGGTTCATACGCCCGAGCAGGGCGACGTTATCTACCGGCTGAGGGTACGAGGAGATACCGCAGGCGCTTGCCTGCATATCCGGGGCGTGCCCGAGGTGCTGTGCCCGGACCGCGCGAGCGCCGAGCTCGTTCGCGGCGGTTGCGAGGTTGACGAAAAGGGCCGCGTGACGTTTCACCAGGTCCAGCGCGTGCTCAACGCCTGGGCTGATAGTCTGCGGCCGGAGGACTTCGTGCTGGACGTTCCTGCGCCGAACTATGACGAGCTGCCCGAGCAGGCGGAGTTTGTGGGAGGACGGCTAAGGCCGGCTCGCAGGAGCCGTGAAGAGCTGCGCAAACTGCTGGAATCCATCCCCGAGATCCTGGCGAGCCAGGACCTCGACCCTACCAGCCCCATGTATGGCAGATTCAGCGAGTCGAGCCCCGGTGGCGCGGGCCAGCTCGCGCAGGTCGTCGGCTGGAACCATCCCGCCAACCCCTACTACGGCCACGCCGCGCTGGTCCGCCGGGTGCTGCTTCTTCGGCTCTACGACCTGCGCAAACTCTCGCCCTTCTTCTGGTACATTGCTGCGGGTGCGCGTACTGGCAGTTCGGCACCGTACGATGGGCCGGCCACCATCGCGCCCCAGGATGGCGACCTTTTGAGTCTGCCTCTGCGCTCAGGATGGTATTCACTGGGCAAGGGCTCGCGGCACTCGCTCTCAGGAGTACTGATGAAAGACGTGCTCGCCGGGGCGCTCCCTGAGGAGGTCATCGCGGCCTGGAAGCAGTGCCTGGACCTGTGGATCGGCGGGCGCTCGATGATGCACTGCGGAGAGGTGATGAACCAGTGGGCTTACAGCCTGGTCTACTTCCTGCAAGTTTATCAGTTTACCGAGAATCCTGACATTCTCCAGCTTGTGCGTGAACACTCCCTACGTATGACCACTCCGGGCACAATGGGACGGCTCAGTCCCGATGCCACGCCGTACAGCGGCAAAAGCTCGGTCGGCTATGGCCGGGCCGCGGACCTGGGCATTACCGGTGCCGGTTATCTGCCGGAGGCCATGGGCTTTGACGGGGAGTATACCATCGAGCAGGTTGTCAACATGGGTAAGGTCTGGCGCGAGATCCAAGAGCCCAGCATCGTGGACTGGTGGAACAAGTTCTACTACCTCAAGACCCACGTGACCCTGCCCAAGCGGGGCGTCTTCCCGACGTCAACCTTCAATGACACCTGTTCGCCTACCGACTTCAACTTTCGCACTCGCCACTACACCCACAAGACCGGGCTGCCCGACGAGGCCAGAGACCTGGTGGTCTACGGGGACTTGTGGCGGGGGAGCGAAGGTGAGCCCAAGCGGCCCTGGCCCTGCCTGGAAGAAGGCAGCTTCACTCGAGTTATTGACAACATGTTCTTTCTCATCAAGACACCGGCGTACTACAGCATCTGCTACGGCGGCCACGTCAACCCGGACTGGTCCAACTTCAACGTCGCCGAAGTCGCCGACGGCTCGGCCCAATTGGTCGGCTACACCGGCCAGGGCTACGGCGGCAACCAGCGCAAAGCGGCCAAGCCCGGCGGTCTTTCGGCGGTCTTCGTGCCCGAATGCGGGCCAACTATCCTGGGCTCGAATAGCGACATCTGGTACTCGAACGTCATCTGGGGCCGGCGTCATACCCCAATATGCCCCAAGTGGGGCGACAATGTAGACCCGACCATCGTCTCGAGCGGTTTTACCACCCCGCACGTAACCTTCGACCAAGAGGGCCGTGTCTATCGCAAGACCGGCAAGCTGACCTATGCCCCGCTGGCCTACACGCGCACGATAAGCTTCCGAGATGACCGGATTGTCGTAAACCTGGAAATCGTCGCCACCGATGATCTGGACCTTGCCGAGCTTTACGAGTGTATCCCCTACTTCGCCGACAATCGGACGGTGCGCATCTTCGATGCTGAACTCCGCGAAGGCGGGGAGCTGGAGATAATGGGCCCCCAGGGCAACGGGCAGGACGTGAATATGGACCCGGTGATCTTCCGTGCCTTTGACCTGAGCACCGCGTCGGGCGCCGGGTCAACGGTGATATTCGATCGCGAATATACGTTCGACCAGACCGAGCCGCTGCGCTACCGCTCTGTGGCGTCAGCGACCCGCTCGTTCAACTTACCCCTACCTCATCAGATGAAGGCCGGCCAGCGCCACGAGGTGAGCTACATCATCTATTCCCACGCCCAGCCGGTATCCGCCGAGCAGGTGCGCCGGGTGGCGGCAGATAAGGGGAATTGATATGCTGACAATTGAGCCTTACGAGGGCGAACCCGATATTGACCGCCTCACCGCCACGGTGCGCGGCGAGCCGACCGACCGCGTCCCGCACTTCGAGATACTGATCGAGTCAGAGCATGTTGAGAAGCTGCTGGGCCGCCCGGCCGGCGATACTCTCGGGGTAGGCGGTGAAGCCGCCAAGGGCCCCGCCGCCGCCGAGCAGGTCATCCGGCCGATGTATGCGGAGGACTACCTCGAGTTGTGCCGGATTATCGGCCAGGACGCTATTGTCGTCGAGGCCTTCTGGACGCCGCTGCGGCACGTGCGCGAGGATGGCACTGTGGGGCTGATTACCGACCGTAGTATCAAAAGCGAGGCCGACTTGGACAGAATTATCTGGCCCACGGAAGCAGACCTCGAAGACCGACTGCAATACGTCCGCGAGTACGTCACCGCTGCCCGGGGCACCGGGATCGGCGTTATGCTCTCCGGCTTCTCGATTTTCCAGACGCTCTATGAATTCGTCATCGGCCTGCACGACTGCATGATAATGCTTATGGAAGACCGCGAATTCTTTGGGGAGCTGATGTCGCGGTCGGCAGACTATTACGCCGAACTGGTCAGCCGCGCGATCTCCGAGGGCGTGGATGTCTTCCTCGCCGCGGATGACTTCGCTTTCAAAAGCGGCCTGTTCGTGCGGCCCGAGATATTCGAGGCGATCTGGCGGCCGCACTTCGACCGCATCCTCGCCCCGATGCGCGAGGCCAATATCCCGATAATGTTCCACTCGGACGGTAAGCTGGACGAGGCCATGGATATGCTGCTGGATATGGGCGTGGACTGCATCACGCCGATGGACCCTTCGGGCATTGACTACCGCGACTACAAGAAGCGCTATGGCGATCGGGTGACGCTACTGGGCAACATTGATATCACGTGGCCGCTGGTCAAGGGTAGCCCCACCGACGTCGAGCGAGATGTACTCGAGCATATGGAGGTACTCAAGCCGGGCGGGCGTTGGATTGCGGGCAGCAGTCACAGCGTGGTTAACTACATCCCGCACGAGAACTTCGTGGCGATGATCAACGCCTTCCATAAGTATGGAAGGTACTGAACCGTGCGTTGCCGAAGGGAGAGAAGAGTCTTGCACCGATGCGTCGCTACTTGCTACTTACCCTATCAAACACGGAGGCTAAGCAATGAAGGTTGGCATAAGCTGCATTATTACGCCGCAGGAATGGTCCTTTTCTGAGCTGCTGGCGAATTGCCAGAAGCTAGGTTACGAGGCGGTGGAGCTGGCAATTCGCAACGAGGGAGAGCTGACGCTGGACACCGAGCCGTCCCGACTGGCCGAAATGGCCGCCGAGGCGCACGCGGCAGGCATCGAACTGGCCAGCAGTGCACACCTGCTAGAACCTGGCGTGGATATTATGACCAACGATCTGGCATTGCGCGAGGCCAGTATGGCGACCATCAGACGCAGCTTGCGCGTGACGCAGGGCCTGGGGATAGACACGATGCTGATCACCCCCGGGCATCTCGGGCCGGACTGCCACTACGATGACGCCTACTACAACGCCCTGAGCACGCTGCGCGCTCTCGCTCCAGCGGTCGAGGAGATCGGCGTGAACCTGGCGGTGGAGTACGTCTGGAACTGGTTCCTGACCAGTCCGCTGGAATACCGCCGGTTCCTCGATGACGTGGACTGTGCACAGATCGGCTTTTACTTCGATTCAGGCAACATGGCGATCCAGGGCTACCCCGAGCAGTGGGTCAAGATCCTGGGCCGGCATATCAAGAAAGTCCATCTGAAGGACTTCCGGCGCAGTGACTACTCGTGGCCGCCACTGACCGAGGGCGACGTGGATTTTCCGGCGGTGATGGCCGAGCTGCGCAAGATCGGCTACGATGGGGCGCTGCTATCGGAGGTGGCCGCGAGTATAGCCCCGTTTGAGGAGACTGCCGCGGCCATTCGCCGCATAATCGAAATGTCGTAGGACCATCCGTCGCGTCTATCGGCGAAAGGAGCAACATTATGTCCCCGCGTTCTGTCATCCTGGCACTTGCCGCTCTCATGCTGGTCGCCGTGCCAGCGGCAAATGCCCAGTCCACTGAGCACAACGAACTCACCATCGTTCCTGCCCCGCCCGGGGTGGTCATTGACGGTGACTTGGCCGACTGGGACACCAGTGGGGGGATCTTTCTCTTCCACGACCTATCGCTGGGATTCCTGGAGGGCTCGGCCTGGGCCTATGCAATGCACGACGATGCCAATCTCTACTTCGCCCTGCGTGTCTTTGACAAGACCCCGCTGGATAACACCACCGACCCGGCTGTTTCCTATTACGGCTGGGAGGGCGACTGCCTGCAGTTGCGGCTGGCGACCGACCGCGTCACTCACCTGACCTGCTGGTGGTATGCCCGGGGGCAGCGGCCCGCTGTTCACGTAGCCTATGGCGAAAAGGCAGGAGCCGCCGGCCAGCATATGGTTGACTACCAGGGAGGCGTGAGCTTTGCTGAGGGGGTGCAGGAGGCCTTCCAGGCTCTGGACGGCCCGTCGGGATATGTCCAGGAGCTGAAGGTACCCTGGGCACTGATCACCAAATCCGGCCAGCCGCCCCAGGACGATTTTCAGGCGCTCATTGAGGTAATCTACGGCCAGAGAGTTCGAATTAGCGATCTGGTCAAGCCGGGTACTACTGAGCGCACCCTTCTTCACCGCTATCCCGACAAGTGGGGCACGGCCCGCCTGGTGGCCGAAGGCCACCTCAAACAGATTGATCCGGAGCTAAACGATTTGTGGCAGCAGCTTGATGTGCCCCAGGTCGGGGGCATGCGCGACGTCGCCTTTCCCACCAACGACACGGTGGTCGTTGCCGGTATTCACGGCTTCCTGTACAGCGCCGATGGCGGGGCGCACTGGCAGCACTCCAACATCCCCGCCTACGCGGTCTGGCAGATGGCCTTCCCCACTCCCCAGCTAGGCTACGCCGTGGGCACCGGCGGGCCGAAGTACGAGTACAAAGCTGGCGTGGTCATGGGCACCACGGATGGCGGCCAGACCTGGAATCCCCTGGCGGCGCTCCCCTCGGGCAATCTGCGCAGCATCGTCTTTGGCGATGAATCACACGGCTGGATTGCAGGTAAGTCAACGAAGCAGATTTTCCGCAGCGCGAACGCGGGAAAGTCCTGGCCGGGGAGCAACCAGTTGCCGGAACCGACCGGCAGTGGCTATGCGCTGTCCGCGCTCAATGCCACTACTGCTTTTGCCGTCGCCAGCAAGCGCTACATCTACCGGACCACTAACTTCAAGACCTGGCAGATCGTCGGCGACCATCCCGAGATGAACTTCCTCACTATCCACGCTTTCAGCGACGGGACTCTGTGGGTCGGCGCCCGCGAGGGCCTCTTCTGGAGCGCGGATGGCGGCCAGACGCTGCAGCCGATACCACTGCCGCCGGGTTACCAGAACGTCAGCCGAATCGCTATCTCGCCCACCGGCTTGATTGCCCTCCGTTGCAGTATTGACAACACCCATTACGTATTGCAAAGCCCGGACGGCGGGCGGAGCTGGCAGCCGATTTTCGAGTTCGTCCGCGGACAGACAAACTCGAGCATCTCGCTGGGGAATCTGGCCTACAACGGCGAAGACCTGTGGCTGGTTGGCGGCGGGATGGCCGGATACAACCAGGTCTCGCAGGTCTATCGGCTCGGGGCGCAGCCCATTGTTACCACCAAGCCCGCTGGGCCGGTGAGCTTCTCCTACGAGCTGCCCCGCAACGTAGCCGTCACCATTGTCATTGAGGACGAGGCGGGCAACCGCGTGCGCAATCTGATCAGCAACCAGCCCCGCAAGGCCGGAGAGAACACCGAGTACTGGGACGGGCGCGATGACCGCGGCGAGCTGATGCCGGCGGGTGACTACCGCTGGCGCGGGCTGTATCACGACGACCTGCACAC
>JALGTU010000099.1 GCA_029821195.1 Candidatus Zipacnadia bacterium | reverse complement strand
CCCCGGCGCCGCCAGGTTGCTCTTGCGGGCAATGCCCGGCACCCGTACCTCCACCCCACTCCGCTCAAGTTCTGCCTCCAGCCAGGTGTTGGCCTTGATCGCCACCACCACACGGTGCCCGGCTCGCTGCAAGGCCGCCGACAGAAAGGCGACTACCCGCTCTGCGCCCGAGTAGCGCGCCGGCGTTATGACTTGTAGTATGCACAACTGCTCGGCCAAATTGGCAAGCTCCCTACGGCTGCGGCGTACCCACGCCTGCTCGTACCTGCACGCTATAACTTCGGCATCACCCGGCAGGTCACCTGCTTCCTGACTCGTAGTCAGAGTATCTGACCGGCTGAGGAGGTGAATGTTGCGGCACGGCGAACACAATTGATAGTGTCTAGGGCAAGTTCCAGATTTGATGGCAGCATGTCTACACAATCCCGAGAACCGGATTTCGACCGGCTGCGCTGCGCTCTCCTGCGGGAGGGTGAGCCCGACCTGCTTCCCTTTATGGAGTTGAAGTACGACCATGAGATAATGGAGGCGATTCTGGGCCGCTCGATACCCCGGGCCGGATATTCCAGCCAGGAGGGGCGCGCCCAGGTTGATATCGAAGCCTTGCGCGAATATTCTCGCGCGCTTGTGGAGTTCTACTATCTGATGGGGCACGATTACGTCCGGGGGCGCCTCGGCTTGCACCTGCCTCTGAAAGATCTACATGCCGAAGATACCGCCGAACTGGCCGCGAGCCAGCGCAATTGGCGCAACGAGGCCCGCGGCCCTATCACCTCCTGGGATGACTTTGCCCGTTATCCCTGGCCGGCTTTCTCCGATATTGACTTCCGGCCGCTGGAATACGCCGCCGAGGAGATGGTCGAGGGGATGCGGGTCATCGGGATGCTCGGCGGCATATTCGAGTACACTACGTGGCTAATGGGCTATGAGACCTTCTGCTACGCCCTCTACGATCAACCCGACCTGGTCAAGGCCGTCTCGGACCGCGTAGGCAAGCTCTGGGTGGCCGCCGTCGAAGCAATGGCCGGTATGGACGCTGTCGGGGCGGTCTGTTCGGGAGATGATATGGGCTTCAAGACCGGCACCCTGACCGCACCTGAGGTTTTGCGCGAATACATTTTGCCCTGGCATAAGAAGTGTGTCGAGGCCGCCCACGGCTACGACAAGCCGTACGTCCTGCACAGTTGCGGGGATGTCAGCGCCATCATGGACGAACTGATTGACGAGGTGGGAATTGACGCCAAGCACTCCTATGAGGATGTCATTATGCCCATCGCCGAGGTGAAGAAGCGATGGGGAGAACGTGTTGCCATAGTCGGCGGCGTAGATGTGGATGTCCTGGCCCGGCGAGATGAGCAATATGTGCGCGACTACACCCGCAATATCATCTTAAACTGCGCTCCTGGTGGCGGCTACGTGCTCGGCTCAGGCAACAGCATCACCAACTACTGCCGGGTCGAGAACGTCCTGGCTATGTACGACGAGGGCCGCAAATTGGGCGTTTATCCTATCGCAGCCTAACCATATCCCACCAAGCCGAGGAGGGGAATCATGGCTATTTCCGACATTCGCTCGAAGGTCTACTTCATCACCCCTCTGGACATTTCCGACGTCCGCGAACTGGTTAATCTGGTCCACGCTGTCATGCGTGCCGGCGTGGGGATGATCCAGTACCGTGCCAAGAATCGCCCGACTCGACAGATGGTCACCGAAGCCGGGGTGCTGGTCAAGCTGGCCCGATCGGCCAACGTACCCGTAATTGTCAACGACCGGGTGGATGTCGCGCTGGCGGTCGGTGCCGACGGCGTACATATCGGCCAGGAAGACATGCCGGTGGCTGATGCCCGCCGCATTATCGGGCCCCACGCCATTCTGGGGGTCACTGCACCCGACCTGCCCCTGGCGCGCGAGGCGGAACGCGCGGGCGCTACCTACATATCGTGCGGGCCTATCTTTCCCTCGCCCACCCGACCAGAAAAACCGCCCATCGGGGTTTTATCCCTCGAGCGGCTCCAGACAGCTATTTCCCTGCCTATCTGCGCTATCGGCGGAATCAATGAGCAGACGATGTGGGAACTGAGCGATGCCAACCCCAGCCTGGTCGCGATATCCTCGGCAATCAGCGCTGCCGATGACCCCCGCGCCGCCGCCGCGCGCCTGGTCCAATTGGCCGAGCAAGTGATCCCCCACCCCACCTTTGGACCGTGAGCTTATCGGTGCTACTGTGGTGCGGAGCCATACTTACCCTGACTACCCTCTATCGGTGACACTGACTTCTGCCAGTCGGGCTTGTGTCTCACAATGCAACAGTAGCCAACAGCGCCACGGCCTCGGCGGCGATTCCCTCTTCGCGCCCGATCAAGCCAAGCCCCTCGGTCGTAGTCGCCTTTACGCTAACTGCCCGCTCGTCGAGTTGCAGGATGCCGGCAATACGCCGACGCATCTGCGGGATATGAGTCGCCAGGCGCGGCTGCTGCGCCATTATCGTCACGTCTACATTGACCGGCCGATACCCCGCCTCCGCGACGAGCCTTCCGACCTCGGCGAGCAGTTCGGCGCTGTCGGCGTCCTCGAACGCTGGGTCAGTGTCCGGGAAATGCTGGCCAATATCCCCCAGGCCGGCTGCGCCCAACAGCGCATCGGCAATAGCGTGCAGCACGACGTCAGCGTCGGAATGCCCGGCCAGCCCGCGGTCGTGCGGTACCTGCACACCCCCCAGCATTAAGCGACGCTGCGCGGCCAGCCGGTGCACGTCGTAGCCATGCCCCACGCGCATCTGCCCGGGTCCGGCCACCAGCGCCTGGGCGCGGGCCCAGTCCTCGGCCAGCGTGATCTTGAAATTGCCAGGGTCGTCCTCCACGACCATTACCTTACCGCCGGCTTGCTCCACCAGCGCGGCATCGTCGGTAGCGTCCCAGCCGTCGGCGAGGGCAGCGCGGTACGCGCCGACAATCGTAGCAAAGCGGAAGGCTTGCGGAGTGTGGGCCTGCCAGTACTGGCTGCGGTCAGCAGTGGCGATGATCTGCTGGCCCTGCCCCACCTGTTTCAGCGTATCGGTGACGCGCCCGGCGGCAATCGCGGCACCACTTTCTCGGGCAGCACCGATTGTCCGGGCAACGATCTCAGGGGTGACAAAGGGGCGAACGCCGTCGTGGATGGCGACCAACTCCGGCGCGTTACCACTCAGCGCCTCCAGCCCGGCCCAGACGGACTCGCAGCGGCTCTTACCTCCGGGAATGACTGCCTCGAGCTTTGCCAGACCGGCTTGCGTGCACAGCGTCTCGGCGAGCTTGCAGTAGTCGGCGGGCACGACCAGTACCGTCCGCCTGATCTCCGACACCTGCTCGAATACCCCCAGTGACCAGAGGAAAACCGGACTGCTGCCGAGCTGCAGAAAGGCTTTGGGAAGCTGGGCGCCCAAGCGCCGGCCTTGCCCGGCAGCGACAATGAGACCCGCGCACTCAGGGGTTGACGCCTCGCCGCCTGATGTCACTGCGGGTCGTTGCCCCTCTTGCGAGTTGCCCGCTCCTCGGGCAGCTCGGCAAAGATCATCTTGCCGGCGTTGGTTTGCAGTACGCTGGTGACAGTCACCGGCAGGAGCCTGCCCACCGCGGGGGCACCGTTCTCGACTACGACCATCGTGCCATCATCGAGGTAGCCCACGCCCTGGCCGCGCTCCTTGCCTTCTTTGACAATGGTGACGGTCAGTTGTTCGCCGGGTAGGAATACCGGTCTGAGGGAATTGGCCAGTTCGTTGACGTTCAGCACCGGCACGCCGCTGAGTTTGGCGATCTCGTTGACGCTGTAATCGTTAGTGACAATGGCCGCGTGCCTGGCTTTCGCGAGTTTCACCAGCCGCGTGTCCACATCGTCGTAGGGTACTTCGTCGTCGGTGTAGTCCTCGTAGACGGCGACATCAACAGTGCTCATATTCTTGATGGTATTGAGCATGTCCAGGCCGCGGCGTCCCCGCGCCCGCTTGAGGTTGTCACTGGAGTCGGCGATGTGATGAAGTTCATTGAGCACAAAATCCGGTACGAGCAGCGGGCCCTCCAAGAACCGGGTGGCCGCCAGGTCAGCAATTCGCCCATCAATGATCACATTGGTGTCGAGCATCTTGGGAGTACCGTGCCCCCTCACGCCTCCACTGCCCATTGCGGACGCGCGACTGAGGCTGGGAAAGACGTAGACAATCTGCCCGCGCGCGCTCATGGCAAATCCCACTCCCAACGCCACGCCGACCACGCTGGCAAATATCCGGATGGGCAGACCGAAGCCGCGGATCTCAGCGAAGGGCACCGTCACCAGCAGCGCCACCACCAAGCCCAGTATCACACCAATTGCCCCGGCGGTCTTGTCCACGAACGAGACTCGTTCGAAGTAGTTGACCCAGGTGACAATCTTGCGGAAGGCAAACAGGGAGAACAAGAATCCCAACAACCCACCGACGACGTTGATGCCGATGGTGAACAGCAGGGCATCGCGGCTGGCCGTCTCGAGATGGACCACCGGCAGCAGTTCCTGGGCAATCAGATTCCCGACGATCACTCCGACCAGTACGACCGCGGCTACGAACAACGACCACAAACCTCGTAAGATAATCACAATTCCCCTCCCGGGCACGGTATATGAACATGATCAACGCCAGAATATGGCTATGAGTAGCCTGAATATCTGATTAATTTGATGAATCTGCCGGCGAAATCGCCTCTGTCGTACACTATTTCGCCACCACTCGCCAAGTTCCTCCCCTCCTGTGACCTTATTATCGCTGCGCGCTTGCCTCTAGATAACGCTTTTCCTGCCCGGATTGTTTCCCGCTCCTTACACTGAGACGCTTACGGGCCACGGCACACCGGCCCTGAGCGTTGAGACCTTTGCGCCGCCCAGGCCCGCGGGCCTGCTGAGGATTAGTCGCATTGGCTGAAGCCGCAGTTGTGGCACTTGCGGCAGCCCTCCTCGTGATACAGCACGCCGCCACATTCCGGGCAGGCGCCGGCATGACCGTTGCGCTCGGGGTTGAAGTCAATCCGGAGCTGAGCCGCCTCGGAGAGCACGGTTCGTTCGAGGGCCTGGGCGAAGGCATCAGCGCACGAGAGTATCTTCCCCCCACCTGGCTCCCAGGCCGGCATGTGACAGCTTATGCCCTTAAGCTGCTTGACGACATGCTCGGCGCCGATACCTGATCTCAGCGCCAGGGAGATCAGCCGGGCCAGGCCCTCGGTCTGAGAGGCCACGCAGCCGCCCGCCTTACCCATATTGCCGAATACCTCAAAAGGGCCGCGGTCGTCAGAGTTTATGGTCACGTACAGCTTCCCGCAACCAGTAGTCATCGTGCGGGTGACGCCGGTGACCGCCTCCGGGCGCGGGCGCGGCTTTATGGACAGGCCCAGCGTTTGTTCGGTCTTGCCCGTGCTCAGTACCTGGGCTTCCCGGCAGCCGTCGCGGTAGATCGTCACTCCCTTGCAGCCCAGCTCGTAGGCCAGCATATAGGCCGCCCGCACGTCCTCCACACTGGCATCATTCGCCAGGTTAATGGTCTTGGAGACCGCATTATCAGTGTACTTCTGGAAGGCCGCCTGAATCTGGATATGCCAGTCGGGGGTGATGTCGTGCGCGGTGCGGAACAGCTCGCGTACGTCGGCGGGGATCTCTTCGATGTCGTCCAAGCTCCCCCGCGCCGCGATCTGCTTCATCAACTGGGGCGAGTGGAAACCGCGCTCGTGAGCCACTTGCTCGAACAGCGCGTTGACCTCGAGTAACTCATCACCATCCAGGACGTGGCGCGTGAAGGCGACCGCAAAGAGCGGCTCAATGCCACTGGAAGCGCCAGCGATGATACTGATGCTGCCCGTTGGCGCAATAGTCGTCAGTGTGGCATTGCGCAGCACCAGACCATTGCCGTTGGCGCTGTAGATGCTACGATCCCAATTGGGAAAGGCCCCGCGCTGCTCAGCCAGTTGTGTCGAGGCCCGCTGCGCCTGCTCGAGGATGAACTTCATTAGCTGTTCCGCGGTAGCCACCGCCGCCTCGGAATCGTAGCGAATTCCTAGCCGGATCAGTGCGTCGGCAAATCCCATGATCCCCAAACCCACTTTGCGGTTGGCCCGGGTATTTTCTGCGATCTCCTCGATAGGAAATTTGTTCATGTCTATGACGTTGTCGAGGAAACGAACCGCCACCTGAATGATATCCGCCAGCTTCTCCCAGTCTATCTGGCCCGAACCGATCTCGCCGGTCACCATCCTCGCCAGGTTAATCGAGCCCAAGTTACAGGACTCGTAGGGCAACAGCGGCTGCTCGCCGCAAGGGTTGGTGCTCTCGATTTCGCCCAGCGCCGGCGTGGGATTGCTCTCGTTGATCCGGTCAATGAATACCACCCCCGGATCACCGCACTGCCAAGCACTCTGGACGATCTCCTCGAAGACATCCCGGGCTTGCAGCGTCTCGACTCGCTCACCGGTGCGCGGATTGATCAGGTCATAGGAATCATCATCAGCCAGCGCCTGCATGAACTCGTCGGTGGCCGCCACCGAAATGTTGAAGTTGGTCAGCAGGCTCTGATCCGTCTTAATGTGGATGAACTCCATAATATCCGGATGGTCCACCCGCAGCACCGCCATGTTGGCACCACGCCGGGTCCCGCCCTGCTTGATGGCATCAGTGGCAGCATCAAAGACCCGCATAAAAGAAACTGGGCCGGAGGATACCCCTTTGGTGGAGCTGACGATGTCCTCTTTGGGACGCAGCCGGGAGAAGGAAAAGCCCGTACCGCCACCGCTCTTGTGAATCAGCGCGGTGTTCTTTACCGTCTCGAAAATGCTCTCCATCGTGTCCTCGATGGGCAGCACGAAACAGGCGGAGAGTTGCTGGAAGCGGCGCCCGGCATTCATCAGCGTTGGACTGTTAGGCAGAAACTCCAGGCGCGCCATGACCTCGTAGAAGCGCTGCTCCCACTGAGCGACTTCCTCATCAGATGCGCCATAAGCGCGCTCGGCGGATGCGATATTCTGAGCCACACGATGAAACAGGTCAGCGGCACCCTCAACCGGCTTGCCTTCATCGTCGCGTATCAGATACCGCCGTTCCAGAACCGTTTGCGCATTTGGAGTCAACTCAAGCTGATCATTATTGACTGACGACTGAACAGGACCCATCGGTTCACCTCGCTGCACGGTGCTGTCCCCCAGCTATGGCGGACCGCCGCTTAAGGCACGGTTTTATCCAACGGAGTGGAGAGATGCATAGGTTTACCCCGCCAAAGCTGGATAAAAACATACTGTACCACAACCTCAGATTCTTGTCAATGACTTTTTTCGCGGGCTTTTCGCCCTCACGCAAGGAAGCCTGACAGCGCCAAGACTACCCGTCATACTTCGTCACCCGAGTCATAGTAGCGGACTACCTTGGCGACCGCCGAAACGACCGTGCCCTCGTCCAGCGCAGCGATCTTCACACCCTGGGCGCTGCGCCCGGTGCGCCGGATATTTGCCACCGGCACGCGGATTAGCACGCCCGCCGAGTTTATGCACATAATCTCGTCGTCATCGTCCACCACCTCAACGCCCACCACCGGCCCGGTTCGCTCAGTGACCTTCAGTGTCATTATCCCCTGCGTATTCCGGCCCTGCCGCTTGTATTCGTCCAGCGCCGTGCGCTTGCCCAGTCCCTTCTCGCCCACGACCAGCAGGTCACTCGGGTCCTTCTTGTCCACTACCGCCGTCGCTACCAACTCATCGCCCTTGCGCAGTTTGATCGCCTTGTTCCCGGCGGCACTGCGGCCCATCGGCCGCGCCTGGGCTTCGTCAAAGCGCAGCGCCTTGCCCTGACGCGTGACCAGCACAATATCCTTCGTCCCGTCCGTCCACATCACCCACGTCAGCTCATCACCCTTGTGCAGCTTGATGGCGATAAGGCCCTTGGTGCGCAGCGGGGTGTCGTACTGCGAAAGCGCCGTCTTCTTAATCATCCCCTGCTTGGTGACCATGACCAGGAAGCCGCCTTGCTTGTAGTCGTCCACCGGGATCGTCGCGGTGATCTTCTCGTTGGCCTCGATCGGCAGGATATTGATAATCGGCGTCCCCCGCGCCTGCCGGCTAGCCAGCGGCACCTGGTAGGCCTTGGCCCGGTAGACCAGCCCACGGTTGGTGAAAGCCAGGATCAACTGGTGGGTGGTGGAGACAAATACGTCCCGCACTATGTCTTCTTCCTTCTTGCTCAGCGCCAGCACACCCCGACCCCCCCGGTGCTGGACGCGGTAGGTATCCACCGGCATCCGCTTGACGTACCCGTCGCGCGTGATGGTGATGCACATATCCTCCTGGGCGATGAGGTCTTCGGTGCTGATATCCTCGGCCTCGTTGGGAATAATGCGGGTGCGCCGCTCGTCACCCAGCTTCTTCTTGACGGCACGCAGCTCTTGCTTGATAACCCCCGACTTCTTCTCTTCCGAGGCCAGGATCGCCTCGTACTCGGCGATGGCCTCCTCGAGCTGCTCGAACTCCTTGCGCAGCTCCTCCGCCGAGAGTCGGGTCAGCCGGCCCAGTTGCATATTCAGAATCTCGTCGGCCTGCACCTCACTGAAGCCCAGCTTCTTCATCAGGCCTTGGCGGGCGGCGTCGCGCGTGTTACTGCCCCGAATCAGCGCGATAACGTCGTCAATGATGTCCAGTGCCTTGAGCAGGCCCTCGACAATGTGCGCGCGGGCCTTAGCCCTGTCCAGGAGGAACTGGGTCCGGCGGGTGATGACCTCGCGGCGATGCGTGAGGAAGTTGCTGAGCATATCCTTCAGCCCGCAGAGCTGCGGGACCAGCGCGCCGCCCTTGACCGGCACCAGCGCCAGGCAGTTCGCGCCGAAGTTGCTCCGCATCGCGGTGCGCTTGTAAAGCTGGTTGAGCACCACCTGGGGGTTGGTATCGCGGCGCAGCTCGATGACAATGCGTATGCCCTTGCGGTCGGACTCGTCACGCAGGTCGGCGATGCCCTCGATACTGCCGTTGTCGTGGAGCTTGGCAATCTGCAGGAGCAGCGCGTCTTTGCGCACCTGGTAGGGCAGCTCGGTGACGATGATCGCCTCGCGGCTGCGGTCGAGCGGCTCGATGATCGCGCGCGCCTGCATCGTGATCGAGCCGCGCCCGGTCTCGAAGTAGTCGCGGATGCCCCCCAGCCCCAGGATCAGCCCGGCCGTGGGGAAGTCCGGACCGTGGACGTGCTTCATCAGGCCCTTGAGGTCCAGGTCAGGGTCATCCAGCAGGGCCACGCACGCGTCTACGATCTCGCTGAGATTGTGGGGCGGGATATTCGTGGCATAGCCCACCGCTATCCCCGACGCACCGTTGCATAACAGGTTGGGCACCGCACCCGGCAGGACCACCGGCTCGGTGGTCTTCTCATCGTAGGTGGGCTGGTAGTCCACCGTGTCCCGGTCCAGGTCGGCGAGCATCGCCATTGCCACCGGCGACAGCCGCGCCTCAGTATAGCGCGCGGCACCCGCCGGATCACCATCCAGCGACCCGAAGTTGCCCTGGGGGTCAATCAGCGGGTAGCGCGCGGCAAAGTCCTGGCCCATGCGCACCAGCGTATCGTAGATAGCCATATCGCCGTGGGGGTGGTAGGTCTTCATCGTCTCGCCGACGATTGCCGCACACTTGGAGTGGGGGCGCTCGGGCGTCAGGCCCTCGCCATTCATCGCCACCAGGATGCGGCGCTGCGAGGGCTTCAGCCCGTCGCGGACATCGGGCAGCGCCCGGGCCATAATCGCGCTCATGGCAAACTGCATATAGGAGGAGGTCATCTCCTCCTGCAGCGAGATCTCTTCTACTTTGCCAATGTCCTGTGTCTCAGTTGCGTCAGGCATATTCAACTCCTCGTAAATGGGCGATACTTATGCCAGCGATGTATAGTCAGGGTACGACTCTTTCAGTACTGTGAGGATCGCGTTCTCCGCTTCCCTCAGCGAATCAAAGCATCCTGCTAGATTATGTGCCTGG
>JALGTU010000098.1 GCA_029821195.1 Candidatus Zipacnadia bacterium | reverse complement strand
CCCACCATCGAGACCTGGCACCGCTACTGGGGAACCAGCAGCCCGCTTTACTCTGATATCTCTGCCCAGGAGCCGGCTCAGGGCTTCCGGGAACAGAAGCGTATCGAGGGCGAATGGGAGATAATCGAGGCGGAGACCGGGGCTCTGACCCGCCAGGTCCTGGACAACGACATTACCTATTCGATGCCCCACTACATCCGATACCACGTACGGGACCGTAAGAGCTGGGAGTTCTACCGCGACAGAGTGACACCGGGCGCCCGCTGGTCGGATGAGCAGATAAACGAGGCCGCAACGAAGTTTGACCAACGCGACAGGCCCCTGTGTGTTGGAGCCGGCGGCACCTGGGGCAGTCTGCGAGGGCTTGTAGGGCCTGAACGCGCCTGCACAATCCTGCACGACGACCCCATGCTGGCGCACGAAATCCTCGACTGGTTTTCCTGGATCCGCCGCACCTACGTTTTCCCGGTGATCGAGCGCCTGGTTTTCCTGGATCCGCCGCACCTACGTTTTCCCGGTGATCGAGCGCCTGCGCCCCGAGATCATCCAGTGCGGCGAGGACATGTGCTACAACCACGGGATGTTCATCAGCCCCGCTCACTTCCGCGAGTTCTGTGCGCCCGCTTACAGGGAGATCGGCGAGATTGCCCGAGATTGCGGCGTGGCGATGGTTGCCATAGATACCGATGGCAACTATATGGACCTGGTTCCGCTGGTGGAGGAATGCGGCGTCAACTGCATTTATCCCAGCGAGGTCAAGGCCGGTAACGACCTCTTCGCCCTCCGCGAGCAGCACCCGAACTTCATCACGATGGGCTGGCTGGAGAAGGAATCAGTCAACGAGGGTAGGGAGCATTTGATCGAGCAAGAGGTGATGACCAAGGTGCCGCCCCTGCTGGCAAAGGGCCGCTACTTTCCCAATCTCGACCACGGCATCCAGCCCCTGGTGAGCTTCGAGAGCCTGTGCAAGTTGATGACCCTGCTGCACAAGGTCATGGGTAACCCGGAGGGCGAATTCCCCCGAATCCGGCCCTGAGCAGCCTGGAGGTGCAAACGCTGTACAGCACAAATAATTTCCTCGCGGGGAAGGAGGAAGTAGTTCTTACGGCGAAGTACAATCTAATAATCCTCGCTTTCTCAATTCGTGGTCGGCGCAAGTTATGCGACGTGGATTGCATTCGCCGCACCGGAGTGCGTTGTTCTCGGTCATAGTCCTGACAAGCCGATGGGAGGCTGTAGGATGAAGCGCATCCGACTGAACCTTGCTGCTCTGCGTGCCCTCGGGCGATCGCGCCCTGCCGAAGCCGAACCTACCCTGACCAAAGTGCTGTCCGACCCCGGTGCTGTTAACCTTTCCCGGCGTGAACTGCTGGGCCTGGCCGGCGTTGCCGCACTCAGCATGCCGCCCATGGTCAAGAAAGTGGGGCCGGCTTTGCTGGGCCGCTTCGAGCTGGTCAGCCGCCGTGACCGGGTGGTCTTTAAGCTGGGAGGACGCGAGCGCTGGGTGATTGATACGCGCCGCCTGGCCGGCCGCCCCCGCCTCAAAGTGGACGATAAGGGCGACCTGGTCCGCGTCACTCTCGCCGGTGCGCGCTACCCGGGAACACAGCTTCCTGCCGACCTGGCGTGCGAGCTGCGGCGGGGCCTAGCGGGCTGGCGGATGAAGCTGCATCTGGCGCTGGGTGACCTGACCGTCGAGGTACCTCTGGAAAGCTGGCTGGCGGGAGCGGAGCCGGCACGCGGTCGCATCAAGCTGCACAATACAGCCTGCCCGGTGGGTGAGAGCGGAAAGTTGAGTCTCAGCGGGGGCGCGGAAGCCGAATTCCTCCCTGATGGGCGGCTGCGCTTGCAGGGCCGCAAGATAGCCTCACTCTCGGGCCTGGGCCAGACCATCGTGTCCGATACCATCACGATATACCCACTTCAGTCCGATGCGCCCAGCATAATCGCCCAGCCGCCCGGCCAGAGGACCTTACTGGTCCTGGAGCGCGGGGAGCGTAAGTGGGCGATGCTGGAGAACCTACCCGCCCCTGCCGGCGGGAAGTTCACCGCACCTGATTGTCCGTTCGATACCATCCAGTTGGAAGTCGGCGAAGACCAGTTCGGAAACGCGCGGCGCGCGCTGGTTGCCCTGCCCGAGTCCGAGAACACCAGGCTCTGGTATGAGCCCGCCGAACAATGGTCGGGAGCGGACGGCCAGGCTTTCGCTCTGCCACTGCGCCAGGCGCGTTACGCTGCTGTGTTGAATGGCGATGGGGATCACGAGGCGTTGGTGGCCAATTTCGGGGCCAGCCCGGTGTGGCTGCACGGGGAGGGGTGCAGCATCCAGTTGGGCGAGGCGCCCGACGGCCCGCCTTTCGAAGTCGTTAGCTACCGGGGCCACATCCGGCACATGCGCTGCGAGCCGGCTCTACTCAGCGTATTCGCGCCGATTCCCGGCGCTATGGTGGAGCCTACAGCGGTCGCGGAGGGCTCCCAAGTACAGTTTGTTAGCAATGGCACACAGATAGCGCAGATATTGCGGCGGCGACCTGTTCCCAAGCCTATCCCCAGGCCTCAGCCTCAGCCACAGCCTCAGCCCCAGCCTCAGCCTCAGCCGCAGCCGCCCGCGGGAGAAGTCAGGCCTATTCCCGGTCTCACGTTGCCACAGATCCGCCTGCGAAACATTATCGTCAAAGTGATCAGGCCCGAGGACCTGCTCGCCTTGACCTTCGAGTTCAGTAACCTGTCGCTGAAGACCAGCGCCGGCCAGGCCCCACAGCTCGTACGAGTTAGGAGCGAAGACCCCGCCCATATCATTGTGCACTTCCCCGCCCAACACGTGGCCGAACAGGCCTTCTTTGAGGTGGACAATAACCTGCCGGTAGCGGGTGCCTACCGGCCCGAGGGGGTAGCCCCAGACCCCGACGCCGGCCAGGCCGCCAGCGATCCAATCCAGCCGCCCCCGGTCGGCGCGCGCCTCTCCGGTCCTAGTCGCTTGGTCTTTGAAGTGCCCAAGGAGATCAACACGCTTGACTACTCCCTCCAAGCGCTATTGGACTGGACGAAATACGAGCTATCCGTCTCGCCCAGGGCCTTGCCGCCCCCGCCGCCGCCTCGCTTTCAGCAGTTCCAGGCCCCGGGCGCCCTGCAGCTCACACCCGTGCCGCGTACCCTCCGGGGGGCAACGTCAGCCATCCAACCCGCCCGCACACCAGGGCGCGCCATCGTGAGGAGGTCAGGCGAGGCTACCGTCGCTTCACAGCCCTCCGTGCGCTTTCAGCCCCAGTGGCTGGCTACAGCCACCTTGAATCTGCAGTTGCTGGCCGTCGCCGAGCCGAAGCCCACCGAAACCGCCATCGAAGCGCCCTATCGGCTGATCCTTTCGCCCAGCGAGATGGCCGGGTGGGTTCACGCCTACGAGCCGGTCGAACACAACGGTCGCGTCGAGCTGTGGCACACTCGCCTGGGGGTCAAGTCCGGGGAGGGGCAAGTCTACGACCGACAGTACCTGTACGGGCCGGCTGACGGGGGACTGCGTGTGCAGGAGGTCGGCGACGACGCCTTCGCCGAGTTCCGGACGCTGCGCGCGGTCTGGTCGCCGGATTACTCCGAGGATATCCCTACGCACACCAACAGCCCCTTCCGCATGTCCCTGGATAGGCGCGACCGCTGTGAGCTGGTCTGGCTGACCTCCAAGTACTCCATAGCCAACGCCCGGTCGCGCGTCGTCAACGCGGAGCGCGTGATGTTGACGCCGCTGGGGATATGGATGGACATCAACTATGCGGCGGAGCTGCCGCTGGGCCACGGGCTGTCCGTAGAGGCCTGGCGTCATCAGGCGACGATGGGCCGGGACCAGTATGTCCAGGTGGTCTACAAGGGCTATCTGTTCCCCTTCGGCCACCGGGCGTCGCTGATCAAGGTCACCGAGCGCAAGTTCCACCGGCAGGGTACGAAAAGCATCGCCTACCTGCGCCAGCGTATGTTCATCGTCGTACGGGAGCCGGAGAAGCAATATCCCGCCAGCGGTCAGGCTCACGACGGCCGGAGCATACCCTTCGAGCAGGTGACAATAACCACGCTGGTCACCCCCAGTCTGCATCCGCCGGAGGATAGCCCGGTGCCGGGAACGGGAGCCTCGGCCCAGGCGGCCTTCTGGCCGCAGGTCGGCGGCCAGGACTTCCGGTTCCAGATCGCTGCCGTGGACTCGGAAGGCCAGCGCTGTGAATTCGGGGTACCGCTCATCTTTATCGGCGTGGAGAATCCTGCAGGTAAGACAACGGGCCTCGCTTTTGATGATGAGACCATGTCTACGGTGGTGACGTACTACAACTCGGTCCCGGAAAGTCGGCGGCAATCAGACATGTTCGGACAGAAACTGGCGCTGGCCGATAGCAGCGCACTCAAACCCGGCGACACGACCCTGGAAGCTCGGGCCATCGTCTTCGGCGCCGAGCTCGATGATGCCGATAATCCCCTAACCGCCAGGCAACTCGAGGAGGCCAACCAGCCGCGCTGCTACCCGACTCTGGCACGTGCCGACGTACTGATCCCGGCAGTCACTCAGGTAACCGGTCACGCAGACAGCGCCGGCGTCACGATTGATCCGGCATACATCAACCATGGCTGGAGTCCGACCAACAACAAGGGCGAGGTTTTCGCCCGCATGATCAGCCCCATACCACTCGGGTTCCAGGCCGACCAGTCCGGCGGTCTGGCTACGCCCGACATGGATATCGCGGGACTATCTCGCAAGTTCGGTCCGGTCGGTGGCTTAATGGAGGACATGGCTGGCGGCGACTTTGACCCGGCCCAGTTCTTCAGTGACACCGCCAAGTTGCTGGGTTCCATCCTGCTGAAGGATATCATCAAGGCCATATTCGGTGACGTGCAGATTCCGGGCCTGACCACTCATGTAGAGAAAGACCAGAAGGGGCTGCCGAAGGCTGTGGTGGCTGAGCTTAAATGGGAGCCCGA
Source organism: Candidatus Zipacnadia bacterium (assembly GCA_029821195.1). GTDB lineage: Bacteria > Armatimonadota > Zipacnadia > Zipacnadales > Zipacnadaceae > JALGTD01. Next base: position 5,593 of record JALGTU010000098.1, on the reverse strand, counting down.
GGTACAGTCCTTCCCCAACACTGGCAAACCGCTGTTCGAGGCCCACAGCGGCACCGAAATGTTCATCAAGGCGACAATGCGCACCGAACTGTCCGGCATGGAATCTACCACCAGGGTCGAGGGGAAACTCTCCAAGTTCTATTTGAACCTGATCCCGATCGCCGGTTTTGACTACTTTATTCGTCTGGATTTCTCTAAGCTGTCGTTCCTCTCGGAGACCGGCAAGAAGATGGACGTTAGTTGTGACCTTGGCGACATCAGGTTCGGTGGCCCGCTCGAGTTTGTCAATGTACTTAAAGACTACATCCCCCTGGACGGATTCACCGATCCCCCCAGTCTGGACATCACTGCCAGCGGCATCAAGCTGGGGTATAGCCTGCCGATACCTTCGATCTCGGTGGGCGTGTTCGGCCTGGAGAATATCACGCTGGGCGCAGGCTTCGAGTTATCATTTTTCGACGATCCGCTTAAACTGAAGTTCAACTTCTGTGAGAAGCAAAATCCCTTCCTGCTGTCAGTCTCCATGTTCGGGGGCGGCGGATTCTTTGGCATGGAGTTGACGCCCGAAGGCATTTCTCTCATAGAAGCCGCTTTCGAATTTGGCGGCAATTTCTCGCTCAATCTGGGCGTCGCCAGCGGCGGCGTCTACGTCATGGCGGGCATCTACTTCAAGTACCAAGAAGGCGAAGTTGAGCTGACCGGCTACCTCAGAATGGGCGGCTCAGTGAGTGTGCTGGGGATTATCACGATCTCCATCGAGTTCTACATGTCGCTAACCTACCAATCTGCGGGGAACAGTGTTAAGGGCATGGCCTCGCTGAAGGTCTCGATTGAGATACTGTTCTTCAGCATCAGCGTGACGCTGAAAGTGGAGCGGCAGTTCGCGGGCTCCTCCGAGGCCAGCCTCCAGGGCCTCCGTCTCGCCGCCGTGGGCACTGCTCCGGGACTTGTCTCGGGAACAAGCCCGCCCAGCTTCGCAGAGTTGATGGACCAGGCGGACTGGACCTCCTACTGCCAGGCATTTGCTTGAAAGGCGACAAAATATGAAAAATCAAACCGTAATGTGGACGGCTCTGCCCAATGGGGTCGAGGGGGTGCCCGGTGCCAAGGGCGCGCACCTGCGCCTATCGGTTTTCGTCTCCCCCCGCCTCCAGACCAATGAGGGGCTGCCCCGCCCCACGCTGTCCCAGTTCCCGGATTTCCTCAACTGGCCAGCTGCCATCGCCCAGGCACAGTTTTCCGTACAGTTTGGCACCGGCCAGACGGTCGCGGCGCAGCGCGTGGCCGTGCCGCCATATCCGTCGCCTGAGGACCTCTGGCAGAGCATTTTCGACGCCAACACCTACGTCAAGCCCTATGAGTTCCCCGACCTCTCCAAACGCCTGATTAGGTCCTTTCCGATCCGCAATGTTGCCTCTCGGCTCAAAGAAACCTACCAGCAGGTCGCGGTGGAGTCGCCCGTCCAGATGCCCCACCTGGCGCCCGAGGGCCTCAAGCTGCAGGGGGTCCGCAACCTATTCCAAGACATTGCGCTGACTCCGCAGCGCAACACTGAGATCTCGCAACAGATGACGACCCGTATGCGCACTGCCCCGCTCAAGGTCGTGCAGAATCCCAGTTATGACGCCCCAACATCTCAGCGTGCCGTGCTGCGCAAGGCTGCGGCCCCACCGACGACATCGCCGCTGCCTGCTGTCTCGCCAGCGACGTCCGATTTCCACCAATTGGAGGCCTTCCACAAGCCGCCGGCCGTTGCCCAGATGCCCTACCTTCGAGGCCAGGATCTGGTAGCCTCTATTGACTTCCACCAAATCCTCGGCTCCCTGGAGCAATACCCACAGCTTATGCGACGGCTTGGGCTGGTCATTGACCTGGAAATACCCTTCACCACCGATCTGCTGGGAGCCAGCGACGTTCGCGTTGTTCCAGAGTGGACGCCCGAATTGGGCGCGACCACCAACCGCACACCCCGGACCCACTGCATGGTGATCAAGCAAGCCTTCCGAGCCAGGAACCGCCCCGGGGACACCGACCTGCGCGACGGGATGCTGCGTCTGGACGATGATGAGCGTTTCGAGGTTGATCAGTTCGACGTGGACGGCGCAGCGATAAAGACGATGGAAGTAGCGCGGCAAGTCATGCTCCAGCCGGCGAGGCAGCTCAAGCCCCTGGCCTTGCGCAGAGTCGGCGGGGCGCGCGTGGCCCCGGGAACCGTAGCGGCGGGCCGGGCCGTAGCCAAACCCGAGCCGGAACCTGAGGAGACGGCTCTGCCCACCCTCCGTTCCGCAGGAATCTGGGTAGCTCGGGTGAACCGAGCCGTCACGCTCGCCAACTCTCTACAGCGCGCCGCGACTCTCAACCGGCTCATGTTGACAAGTAGCAAGCCGGATGACGAAATTTCTTTCTACGCTGAAGACCTGGTGCGCGGCTACCGGGTGGACGCCTGGGACGCCGAGGCCGACAAGTGGTATTCACTTTGCCAGCGGGTGGGAACTTACCAGTTCACCCAATCGGGGCAGACCCTGATCCTTGCTGATGAAGGTTGGGTGGCCAGCGCGGCCGCTGAGTCCCCGGATGCCTCGGCGGACCTGCGCCTCCACGAGGTCCTGTTCCGCTGGGAAGGCTGGAGCTTGAGCGCGCCCCGGCCCGGCAAAGCTGTCGAGTCCGAAGGTGGCCAGACTCTGTCCCAGACTCCGTTCGGGGTGGATATCAGTTTCCTGCCCTCCGCGGGCTCCCTGCCGCGCTTGCGCTTCGGCAATGAGTACCGCCTGCGGGCGCGGGCAGTAGACCTGGCGGGCAACGGCCTCGCCCTGGAGCAGGCGGACGATTCGGCCGCGACTGAGCCGATCACTTACTTGCGCCAGGAGCCCGTGGCCGCTCCGGTTCTGATTCCCCGCAGCATCCTATCCGGCTCACCGGGCGAGTCGCTGGAGCAGCTGGTGTTGCGCAGCTTCAACGATAGTCCCGTCAAAGACGCCATTCGCATTAATGACTTGTCCCAGCGCCACATAGCCGCGCCCAAGACCTCGCAGCTTATGGCCGAGACGCACGGGATGTTCGATAGCGACGACGATGGCATGGAAGGTGATGCAGCCACCTATGAACTGATTGTCAGCCGCGACCAGTCGCTGGCGGCTTTCTATGATGTAGACCAAATCGGCCTTCCTTATCTGCCGGATCCGCTCGCCGTCGGCGCGCTGATCCGGTTCAAACTGCTGTACGGGCAGGGCGCCGCCGAACAGGTCCTGCGCATTCCCTTCGACGGCGAGTGGCCGAACGAACAACCCTTCCGTCTGGTGATGTACGAGGACCCCGCAGGCCAGACCAAGCTCAGGTTCGATACGGCCAGCCGCATCCTGTACGTACCTATGGCCAAGGCGGAACGGGCCGAGATTTTGATGAGCACCTACACCAATACCGACCTGCTGCCGCGGCTGGGGATGTGGCGGTTGACCATGGAAGGGGTGGTCGCTCCGGCCCTGAGGGCGGCCAATCTGCCCCAGGCAGAGAAGCAGCAACTGTTTCGGCAACTGCATGAGGTAAGGCAGATGCCCCGGGTGATCAGCCGCGCGGGTCTTAATACCGCCCAGATGCGGAAGGTTGCCGAGCTCAAGCAGGAAGCCGAAAAGGGCACCCACTGGATGCTCACGCCCCACCGGAAAATCGTCCTGGTCCACGCCGTGCAGCAGCCGCTGATTATCCCCGAGTGGCAGGGATTAACCGCCGCCAAGGCTATTGGCGATACCTTCGCGACGCTGATGGACTCGATGCCCATCAGCGGGAAGAGCACGGCCAAGGTAGATATTCTGGCCGAGTGGGAGGAGCCGATTGACGCGCTGGAGGAACCGCGCCCAGGCCAGTTGGTCGGCAAAGCGTCCGCCGGCGAAGTGAAGATCGAGCCGCAGACTACGACGCTGCCGATCGCGCAGCGCCACGAATTTGGCGATACCAAGTACCGCCGGGTCACCTACACGGCGATAGCCACCAGCCGCTTCCGTGACTACTTCAATCCCGACGATGTAAAGTCAGGCGCGCTTGACCTGACCCGCACGTCCGCGCCAGTGACGGTGGATGTACTCAGTTCGGCACGCCCGGCGCTGCCCAAAGTCCTGTACGTCATACCGACCTTCGGCTGGCAGCGCAGCCAGAAGGCGACCGCTGTAGCCAGTACCCGCTCTGGCGGCGGCCTGCGCGTGTATCTGGAGCGGCCGTGGTACTCCTCGGGGGATGGCGAGCTGCTCGGGGTGATCATACCCCAAAGCTCACCCCGCCGCGTGTTGACCATGAGAGGCCCGGCCGTAGATGCCGAGACCCTCAAGCGCCATGTCACCCAGTGGGGCCAGGATCCCCTGTGGCAGGCCGCAGCGGTAACGACTGCCGCGCCGCCGCTGGAAGCGTTCAACCTGGCCACAGCCACCGAGTCCGACCTCTCTCTGGAAGAGCTTCCGGGGACAATGGTCTCGGTGGCCGGGCACGAGGTCGGCTACGATGAAGAGCGCCAGCTCTGGTACTGTGACATTGAGATTGATCCCGGCAACGCGTACTATCCGTTCGTGCGCCTGGCCCTGGCCCGCTATCAGCCGATGTCGGTGAAGGGAGCCAGCGGCGATGTCAAGCTCTCCCGCGTGGTGCTGGCCGACTTCGTGCAGCTCACTCCCGAGCGCACCGCGACGGTCGTACCTGACAGGGCCGAGAACACCAAGCTCCAAGTAACCGTGGCCGGCATCACCTACAGCAGCTCAGACGCACGCCAAGGGGGCAGCGAGGTCGAGGTCAGCATCGAGAAGCAACTGACGAACACTGAAGGGGTCATGAGCTGGGTCCCGGCCTCCGACGAGGTTTTCTCGCTTCCCCGACAGAAGAGGCTCGGGCGGGGCGGCTCAGCGTGGTCGGGAACCGTCGAACTGCCCGCCGCACGGGGCACGCAGCCCTATCGCCTGGTAATCAGGGAATACGAGACGTATATCGCCGATATACCGTCTACCGGTACCGGTCTGCGGGCCCTGCCCATCACGCACTTGGCCCGCCACACCGCGCGTCGCCTGGTCTACGCTGACTCGTTCGAGGTCTGATGCTCGGGCCCACCAACCGGCTCAGTGCGAAGACGGGCGAGTTGCCGCGGACTGTTGAGCCTCGCGCCGCACGAGCCGACTATTTGCTCACCAGTTCCTGCAAACTCACTGTCCGCTGTGCCAGTTCGTAACGAATTCCCTGGAAATCCCAGGGCACGGTATCGCGCAGCTCCTCCAGGTATTGCTTGGCTTCCGCTACTTCTTGCTCGCGACCGGCGGTTTCGGCCTGCTCAATGGCCTCGACGAACGCGGTCAGGTAACGGACATCGTTGATCCCTGCCGCATAGCAGTTGGCCTTGATCGTGTCCACGAAACCGTCCACGGACTTATACCCCATCAGCCGCCAGGGCCCGCGCACCGGATTGCGGAACATTGATTCAGACTGGGTAGCAAACCACGGGAACTTGTCAGGCAAGCGCCAGTACGCCGTGTACGAATAGCGCCAGGGCATTGCGCCGTCGTAGCCCATTTGCCACAGGCCCAGACCGTAGTTGCGCCGGAACATCTCTGGCCGGCCCTCG
>JALGTU010000097.1 GCA_029821195.1 Candidatus Zipacnadia bacterium | reverse complement strand
AGGCTAGCAGGAGGTTAAGCCCCGGGCGCGGATTCTAATTGTGATAGACACCGGCACGAGGAGGTGGCGCTATGTTGCGTTCAAGTAAGGTTACAGCAATCGCGGTAAGCGCTATTCTGGCCGTGATATTGATCGCTTTCGCTGGTGGATGCAAGCCCGAAGAAGGCAATATACCTCCCGAAGCTGTTCCACCTCCCGGTTCAGCGGCACAGGAAGAGCCCCCCGACTACGAGCAGATGCGCTCGGACATGGTCGAGCTGCTCAAGCGTCAGCGGATGGTAGAGTCGGCGCCGGTCATCGAGGCAATGATGGCCACCCCGCGGCATCTGTTTGTCCCCGACGAGTACCGCCAGTGGGCGTACTTCGACACTCCTCTGCCCATCGGCGAGGACCAGACCATATCCGCGCCGGGAATAGTGGCCAAGATGACCGAGCTACTCGAGCCGAAACCGGAAGACATTGTCCTGGAGATAGGCACCGGCTCCGGCTACCAGGCGGCGGTGCTGGCCCATCTTGTCAAGCACGTCTACACCATTGAGATTCTGTGCACTCTAGCTGACAGCGCGCGGGACCGCCTGGCAGCGTTGGGCTACGACAACGTCACCGTCAGGTGCGGCGACGGTTACCTGGGCTGGCCCGACCACGCCCCCTTTGACGGCATTATCGTCACCTGTGCCCCTGAAGAGATCCCCCAACCTTTGCAGGACCAGCTCAAAGAAGGCGGGCGCATGGTCATCCCGGTTGGACCTGAAGGCGGTGCTCAAGAGTTGTATCTACTGGAAAAGCAGGAGGGAGTTGTCAAAAAGAGCGCGGTGTTGCCCGTGATCTTCGTCCCGATGACCGGCGAGGCCCAACAGCACTAGGTGAGAAAATGACGCCGGTGGGGTAGTTAGCTACCATAGCTGTCTCAGCCGTCGGCTTGGGGAACAGGCGGGATGCGTGTCTTGGTGTGCCCGGCGCGGGATCACTTCTTGAGCATACAGCACTTCTTGTACTTCTTGCCGCTGCCGCAGGGGCACGGGTCGTTGCGGCCCGGCTCGCGGTCAGCGTGGTAAGTACGCGGGACGGCACGACTGTCTTCAGCCGCCTCGGCCATTGCGCCGCCTTCTTCTAGCGACCTGCCTGCCGGCACACCGGCGGCCACCAGCTCCGGCGCCATCATCCCCGTATCGGTCTCCAGCGCCTCCAGGTCGCGTTCCTGCTGCTGGGCGCTGACCTCGCTCATCATTATCGCCTTGGTCATATCACCAGCGATGTGGTCCACCAGTACCTCGAAGTACTCGTAGGCTTCTTTCTGATACTCCACCAGCGGGTCGCGCTGCCCGTAGCCGCGCAGGCCGATGCTGTCGCGCAGGTGGTCCATCTCCTGGAGGTGCTCCATCCACCAGGTATCCACGATGCGCAGCAGCCAGCTCCGCTCAATCTCCCGCATCATCTCCGGCCCAATGAGCCTCTCGCGCTCCTGATACAGCTCGAGGATGATCTCGTGGAGATTCTCTGCCAGGTGTTGCGGATCCATCGCGTAGAGGTCCGCACGGTTAATACGGGTGTCTACCGCAGGGACTGCTTCCACCAGGGCAGTGTAGAGCATCTCCAGGTCGCGATCCTCGGGGTGAATCCGCGAACTAGCGTAAGCCTCCACCACTCCGTCCACCGTGCGCTCCAGCATTTTGATGACGTGCTCGCGGATGTCTTCGCCTTCGAGCACGCGCCGCCGCTGCTCGTAGATGACGGTCCGCTGTTTGTCCATCACGTCGTCGTACTTCAGTGTATTCTTACGCATCTCGAAGTGGTGCATTTCGACTTTCTGCTGGGCGCGCTCCAGTGACCTGCTCACGATGCGGTGCTCGATGGCCTCTTCCTCCGGCCAGCCGCGCAGGAACATCCCGAAGCGCTCCGGCCCGAACAGCTTCATCAGCTCGTCTCCCAGGCTCACATAAAATCGCGAACTGCCCGGATCGCCCTGCCGACCGGAACGGCCGCGGAGCTGATTATCAATGCGGCGACTCTCATGGCGCTCGGTGCCTATGATATGCAGGCCGCCCACCTGCTTGACCTTTTCGTACAGCTCGGGGTTGATGCTTTGGTCAGGATCTTCCGGCCTACCCCCCAGGACGATGTCCACGCCACGGCCAGCCATATTGGTGGCAATCGTGATTTGCCCGGGCCGACCTGCCTCCGCGATGATCCGCCCTTCCTGTTCGTGGTACTTGGCATTCAGGATGTTATGGGGGATGCCCTCTTCCAGAGCCTGCGCGAGCCGCTGGCGGTAGCGGTTTACGTCGCGCTCCTCGCTGTCCTCGTCAGCAATCTGGAGAAGCCCCAGCAGGTGATCGAGGTTCCCCGGGGTCTGTAAATCCGGATCCAGCTCCAACTCGCGCACGAGTTGCGCCAGATCGTGCCGTTCCAGCTCATCAATGGGCGTGCGTAGAATCTCCTGGCATTCTTTGCGCCGATCCCCGTTCAGTTTCGCCCCCTCGTCGAGCCGCCACTGACACAGCAGGATGAGGCAGTGCCGGCGCAGTTTGTCCGCTGCCAGCCGAGTCCCGACGTACTCGGAGACCTCCACCGAGCGTGTCCCGCACAGTACCGGCTGCTCGCGAACGTACATGTGCAATATCTCCGAGACGATGCCCCGGAACTTGGCTTCCGGAGTCTTGTAGACCACATCGGGATGGTCCTTGCGGATGACCGGCTTGTTGGTAGGGATAACCACGACCGGCATCCCGTAGATTTGCACGAATTCCTTCTCCTCGGTCTTGGCCGTACCGGTCATCCCCGCCAGCTTCTCGTAGAGCCGGAAGAAATTCTGGTAGGTGATGCTGGCCACGGTCTGCCGCGCCTGCTGGACGCGCACGCCCTCTTTGGCCTCGATGGCCTGGTGCAGGCCGTCGCTGTAGCGCCGCCCGGGCTGCAGGTGCCCGGTGAACTCGTCAACGATGACAACCTCGCCCTCTTTGATCACATAGTCCACATCCACCTTAAATAGTGCATGGGCCTTCAGCGAGGCATTGACGTGGTGGGCGATATCGAGGTATTCCGGGGCCGAGAGGTTATCAATGCTCAGCATCCTCTCGACCTTCTTCTGGCCCTGTTCGGTCAGCGCAACCTGATGGAACTTGGGATCGAAGTGATAATCCGCGTCGGTGTCCTCTTCATCTTCGGTCCCGCGCAGGCGCGATGTTATCCGGTCTATCTCATCGTAGAACTGGACGCTTTTCTGCGGCATCCCCGAGATGATAAGCGGCGTGCGCGCCTCGTCAATGAGGATGCTGTCTACCTCGTCAACAATGGCATAATACAGGTCCGGCAGCACCAGGTTATCCGGGTGGACGGCCATATTGTCCCGCAGGTAGTCAAAGCCCAGCTCGCTGTTCTCGACGTAGGTGATATCCTTGGCGTAGTTGGCCTGGCGCTCGCGCGCGTCCATACCCTTCTGAATGTAACCACAGCGCAGGCCGAGGAACTCGTATACCTCGCCCATCCACTCCGCCTGCCAGCGCACCAGGAAGTCGTTGGTGGTCACCAGTTGCACGCCCCGACCGGTCAGCGCGTTGAGATACAGCGGCATCGTCGCCGCCAGCGTCTTACCCTCACCGGTCCTCATCTCGGCGATCTTGCCCTCGTGCAGGGCGATCGCCCCGATCACCTGGACGTCAAAGTGGCGCTGGCCCAGCGTCCGCCACGCCGCCTCACGCACTAGCGCATAGGCCTCGGGAAGAATATCATCGAGCGTCTCGCCTTGGCTTAGCCGCTCCTTGAACTCCTCGGTCTTGGCCGGGAACTGTTCATCGCGGAGTTGCTTGATCTGCGGCTCCAGCGCATTAACCTCGGCCACCTGCCGCCGCAGGCGAGCTACCTCCCGCTCGTTGGCATCAAAAACTCGTTTTAACGCGCTGCCCACTGCACTCATAAACGAAGAATCACCTGTAACATTATATCACAGTTAGGGTTTTACCTTAAGTATAGACGCTTCAACCACCTTGAAAGTTGGCCCAAGGCTGGTAGGACAGGCGTCTCGCCTATCCTGGAAAAACGCTCAATGGCACCGGCTTCCAGCCGGTGTGTCTCGACGGGAATACCTGTGTGTGTAGGGCCAGGCTTGTCAACCCGCGCTGGTTGACACTGCAACGCATCACAGGCATACTAAGACGTTACGAGGCGCTATTCGGTATCCGCCTATGCAGCGACCGAGTTGCTGGTCGAGCACATGGATGAATGAGAAGATGAAAACGCTTGGGAAGATTTTGCTTGTTCTGGTCGTGATCGCTGCCGGGGCAATAGGTGCATCCGCTGAAGCTGGGGAGAAGCTATTCGTTTCTCCAGAAGGCTCTGACAATGATCCAGGAACCAAAGGGAAGCCCTTCAAAAGCCTGGAGCGGGCACGACAACAGATACGCGCGCTCAGGCGTGACGAACTGTTGACAAACGGGGCTACAGTCTGGCTGCGCGCCGGGACATACCTCCGGGACCGGACTTTCTCCCTCACGGAAGAAGACAGCGGTACAGAGACAGCGCCGATAGTATATCGGGCCTATCCTGGCGAGGAAGTACACCTGACCGGCGGCCAGGAGGTCACCGGGTTCAAGCCGGTAACTGATCCGGCGATCCTGGCTCGACTCGACGAAGCCGCTCGCAGCAAGGTGATGGAGACCGATCTGAAGGCGCAAGGCATCACCGACTTCGGCAAAGTAGCCGACGTAGGATGGCTCGCGTCTAGCGGACAGCGGCTGGAACTGTTCTTCAACGATAAACCCATGACGCTGGCGCGCTGGCCCAATGAGGGATTCACGCGCATCGCTGATGTTACGCCCGAGCAGCCCCATGCCACCCATGGCCATCCGGGCAGCCGGGTTGGCAAGTTCGTATATGAGGGCGACCGGCCCGCACGCTGGAGTGGGGAGCGGGATATCTGGGTACACGGCTACTGGTTCTGGGACTGGGCGGATTCGTGTCAGCGGGTCGAGTCCATTGATACCGAGCAACGCCTCATCAGCCTTGAACCGCCCTACCACGGTTTCGGCTATCGCAAGGGCCAGCGGTTCTACGCATTCAACATTCTGGCGGAACTGGACATGCCCGGGGAGTGGTACCTCGACCGCAGTACGGGGAAGCTCTACTTCTGGCCTCCCGAGCCGATAGAGACGAGCACAGCCGTCGTATCGTTGCTCGAAGAGCCCCTCGTCCGGCTCCGGAATGCCTCGCACGTGACGCTCCAGGACCTGACCTTCGAAGGCTGTCGAGGTGATGCGGTGGTCATCGAGTGGAGCAGCCAGAATCGGGTAGCGGGCTGCACGCTCCGCAATATCGGCGCGGGCGCGGTCATCGTAAGCGGTGGCAGGAGCAATGGCGTGGTTGGGTGTGACATCTACCAGGTCGGGGCAGGTGGAATCACTCTGCACGGCGGGAATCGAAGGACTCTGGAGGCAGCGGGCCACTATGCGGTGAACAATCATATTTGGGACTACGGCCGACTGATGAGGACATACGCGCCTGCCGTGGCAATCTGGGGCGTCGGCAACCGGGTTGCCCATAACCTCATCCACCACGGACCACACTCCGGAATCACCCTGAAGGGCAATGAACACGTCATCGAATTCAACGAGATCCACCACGTGGCGCTGGAGACGGGCGATGTTGGGGCCTTCTATATGGGCCGCGATTGGACCGAGCGCGGTAATGTCATCCGGTACAACTACTTCCATCATATCGGCGTCGTCGGGAGGGGCTCAATGGCGGTCTATCTCGACGACTCTGCCAGCGGCACCACGATTTTCGGTAACCTGTTCTACCAGACCAGGTATGCAGTGCTCATTGGCGGGGGGCGGGACAACCTCGTGGCCAACAACATCTTCGTGGACTGCCAGTTGGCCGTGCACGTGGACGCACGGGGTCTGGGCTGGGCGAGCAAGGCCGTGACTGGGGTCTTGGCTGACCGGTTGCAGAATGTCCCATACCAGCACCCACCGTGGAGCGAGAAATATCCTCAACTGGTCAACATTCTGAATGACGAGCCGGCGATCCCCAAAGGCAACCGGATCGTGCACAACGTCTGCTCGCGCGGGCCCTGGCTGGCATTCCCGGATGGGAATGAGGATTGGGTGACGCTGAAGGATAACTGGACTGAGGGCGATCCTGGGTTCGTGGCGCCCGAGGAGGAGAACTTCCAACTCCGGGACGACTCGCCGGCGTATCAACTGGGCTTCCAGCGTATCCCCATGGAAAGAATCGGCCTAGTCAGGGATGACTACCGTACCGACCTGCCTACCGACGAGCCTAGCAACTAACCGCCCAGCAGCGAAGGTACGTGGGCGCGCTTCGATGATTCATCTGCCGCCGGGATTCGCGGCCCTGGCGACCTCCCTGAAGCGGCACTATCGGTAAAATGCTGTGCGCCCCAACACAAGGGCTATTTATGCAAAACGCACCTGACAACACACCTAACCTGATTGTCCCCGGTGCTCGGCGCTTCGGCGCGGTATACTGCGACTACGAGTTCAGCGGCATTACCGCGCCCGCCGTGGTAGTCACCTTCGCGGACAACTGGAACTTCGTCTTCTGGGAAAAATCTTGCTACATCCCCTGGTGGGACCTGGGCGGGGTAGGTTTTACCTACGAGTTTTTGGAGACTGCCTCGGCGGAGTGTCGGGGCTGCTGCGAGCCGATGTCCGACAAGCAGTGCCGCTACTCGCGCGTGCGCATCCTCGAATCATCGCCGGCCCGCGTCGTGGTGCACTGGCGCTACGCGCTGTGCGACGTGGACTACAAGATCGCCTTCGACGAATGGGCCGACGAGTATTTCACCTTCTATCCCGACGGCCTGGGCGTACGCAAGCTGGTCGGCCACATCCGGGGCGACAGTTGGCACGAGGTGATGGAGTTCATTCTGCTCAACCCGATGGGCAAGGGCCCGGCGGATACCGTTGACCTGGGCCGGGCCGTGACCTGGCTCAACTTCGCCGGCGAGCGCAGCGTGGTAAGTTGGCCCGATGCTGTCTTCGCCGACGAGATTCGCACCTGGCCGGATGCTGTGGCGCGCATCGGCATCAAGGAGCGGCCCGACCCGTTCGTCGTTATCTCCGAGCAGCGTGGCCTCTTCCCCGGCGGCATCCGCCACGACCCCTGGGAGACGACCTCCGCGGACACCGACGGCTCGGTCCCGCCCAGTTATTCGCACTGGCCAATCTGCGAGGAACTGTCGTGGACGACGGTGGCCTCGGAGCCGCAGGACTTTGCCCGGAACGTCACCCACACCTGCCTGCACTCGATCCGCGCGCGGCAAACCCCCCCGGTCGGCCAGGACAGCATCTGGTACTTCCTGATCGGCGTGGCTGCGCCCGAGATACCCGATGAGCGGCTCCTTGAGATTGGCCAAGGCTGGGTCGCGGGCGGCGCGGCGGAGTCAGCCGACTCGCGGCTGGTATCCCAGGGCTATGACCACGGCCAGAAGGCCTTCGTCTTTGCCCTCGCGCAGCCACTGGCTTCCGGGGAGTCCATCTCCTTCACCATCTCCCCCATCACCGGCACCACTCTGGTCAACCCGGCGGTGGTGGTAAGCGGCTGGGGGGAAGCCGCAGCCCAGGTCCAAGTTGACGGCGCTGGCATCGGTTGCATCCTGACCGGCCACCGCCCGACGCTGCCCGGAGCGGACCTTATCATCTGGCTGGAAGCCGACCTGGGGGCTCCGCTCGCAGTTCGCTTGACGCGCCTGTAACAACCGGAGAAATCCTATGCAGGAGAAACGAGGAAACTCAGAGATGCTGACCCCGACCATCGTTATGGCGCTGCTGGCGATGATCCTCCTGCTCGCCGGTTACTATCGCGGCGGGGGCGAGCATATCGCGGGTACGCGCACAGGCCTGGTAATGATCGTGCAGATCCTGCCCCTGCTGATTTTTGCCTTCATCGTAGCGGGCATGGCCCAGGTGCTGCTGCCCCAGGATGTCATAGGCCGGTGGGTGGGTGCTGAGTCGGGCCTGCGCGGACTGCTTCTTGGCAGTGTTGCGGGCGGCCTGGCGCCGGGTGGGCCGTATGTCAGCCTGCCCCTCGCTGCCGGGCTGCTCAAGTCCGGCGCCGGCGTGGGCACCATGGTCGCCTTCCTGACGGGCTGGTCGCTGCTGGCCTTTGGCCGTCTACCGATGGAGGTCGGCATTCTGGGCTGGAAACTTACCGCCATCCGCTTCGCCAGCACCCTGATCTTCGCCCCGATAGCCGGCCTCATTGCCCATCTGTTCTTTGGCAGTGTCAAGCTCTGAGATTGTTGTCAAGCCAACTCCAGGGAGCTGAGAACCATGGGCAAGATAGACTTCAAGAAGCAGCTCAAGCACCTCTACAGCCCATCCGCGAAGGAACCCGTCCTCGTTGACGTCCCCGAGATGAGCTTCCTGATGATTGACGGCGCCGGCGACCCCAACACTTCTCAGGACTACCAGGAGGCCATTGAGGCTCTCTACAGCGTCTCGTTCACGGGCAAGTTCGCCGTCAAAAAGGCCCAGGGCATTGACTACGTCGTCCCGCCGCTGGAGGGGCTGTGGTGGGCGGAGGATATGGCACAGTTCAGCACCGCCGACAAGCACTCCTGGCTGTGGACGGCGATGATTATGCAGCCCGAGTGGATCACCCCGGAGCTTGTCGCGGACGCGGTTGCCCAGCTCCAGGCCAAGAAAGACCTGCCCGCGCTGCCCAAGCTTCGGCTGGAGAGCTATACCGAGGGCCTGTCGGCGCAGATAATGCACCTCGGCCCGTACTCCGATGAAGGCCCGACGATCGCGAAGCTGCACGAGTTCATCGCCGCCAGCGGTCACGAGTTACGCGGCAAGCACCACGAGATCTACCTCAGCGACCCCCGCCGCACCCAGCCCGAGAAGCTCAAGACCGTCCTCCGCCAGCCGGTGGCATAACCGGCGCCAGCGTGGGGGTTAGGCATGCATCGGAGCTAAGCCGACACTATCGGTAAAGGATCACTCAGTAGTGGTAGGAGGAGACTAAATGCCAGACGAAGAGCTCAAAGCAAAGGTGTTCATCAGTTGCGGGCAGCGGCGTAAGTCGGAAGAAGTGCAGATCGCTAACGAAATCAGCGAACGCTTAGCGCGCTTGGATTACGACCCATATCTTGCGGTGCAGCAGCAAAGCCTCCGGGGCGTGCGACAGAACATATTCCAAGAACTCGAAACCTCAGAGTACTTCCTTTCTATCGACTTCAAGCGCGAGCCAGTTGTACCATGTTACAGGTCTGGCCGGTATCCCATCATCTCGTTTTCGAGGTATCGACTTCAAGCGCGAGCCAGTTGTACCATGTTACAGGTCTGGCCGGTATCCCATCATCTCGTTTTCGAGGCGTCTTCTGCGGCGCGGTTCTCTCTTCTCACATCAAGAACTTGCCATCGCATCTTACTTGGAGTTGCCAGTTATTGCCTTTCAGGAGAAGGGCATTAAGGGGTTGGATGGACTAATGGCCTTCATCCAAGCCAACAGTATACCGTTCAGCGACCGAAGCACACTGGCCGCGCGCGTCGTCGCGGCAGTTGAGGAAGATGAAGAGTGGAACCCTCATTGGAAAAACCAACTGCGCCTTAACCGAGTCCCCGGGCAATTTCGAGACGCGTTCCGCAGACCAGAGAACAAGCCTGCTCGATTCTTCCACATTCGCGTTCAGAACCTCCACGAACGGAAGCCAGCGACAAACTGCTACGTCTACCTTGAGCATGCCTACGACATTTCACAGCAAGTCGATATTGACCTCGAGACCATTGAGTTTAAATGGGAGGGCTATATGCAACCCGGCGCAGTCATCGGTCCTAAATCTTGCCGATGCTTCGATGCGTTTTGGGTTTTCCACGACGAACCAAGTCATGCGTGCTTCAACCTGTTCTCTGATTCAACGCGATTCTATCCTCAACTGCTTCATGCCGGGGATTATTCGCTGACCTATTGTGTAGTCTCTGACAACTTCCCGCCAGCGCGAATCACTTGCAGTCTTCGTCTCGACGATGATCTAGCGAAAGTCGCATTGGTGGCAATTGACGGTGCGACAGCAGACAGGGAGTCACGCGAGGCTCCCAGTGGACACGCTTCCACCAAACCATACGGAGGAAGTTCAGCAACTGCCATGCCCATGT
The DNA here is from genome assembly GCA_029821195.1 of Candidatus Zipacnadia bacterium. Lineage (GTDB taxonomy): Bacteria > Armatimonadota > Zipacnadia > Zipacnadales > Zipacnadaceae > JALGTD01. The sequence goes on along the minus strand of JALGTU010000097.1, from coordinate 10,567 downwards.
GACGCTGATCTGCCGGCGGCGCGGGTGTGATTAAAGGCATGGTGGGTGGTGCTGCTGCGGGGGGCCTGACCCATAGGGCCGTCTCCGCATTGGACCCCTACCCCACGGAACTTTGCCCCCCGGAGAATTGTCAAATACAATAGACATTGCCAGGGAAAGGGTGAGCATGATGAAGAACGGTCTCGCAATACTCATAGCTGTCCTCCTGGTCGCGGCGCTGGCCACTGCCGCGTACGCCGAACGGAGTCCGCGGATAGCCGTTGACAACGAGACTGCCGCTCTTCTGATCCTGGGCTTTGGCGGGTATCGTGATAGCTACCAGCCGCCCGGCCATTTTCAGCCGAACTGGCGCGGCCCGGAGCACGGCTACCAGCGCGGCTATTGTGACGGCTGGTGCGATCACCAGCGTTTGAGCCGCCCTTACCGGCAGCGCCGCTGTTCATCCGGCGGCTACTATCGTCATTCCTATCGCCCCCAACCCCGCACCGGCTTCCGGATTCGGATAGGCGATGGCTACTTGGAATGGTGGGAGACAGACCGCGGTAGCCGCTTCGGCTACGACAGCGACCGGTTGCGTTACCGCAGCCACGACCGCGACCGCTACCGCCATCGCTACTAGCTCACCAAATGCCAGATACCCGCCTTCAGAGAAGCACAGGGCCCCAGGGAAAAACCGCCCTGGGGCCTTCTCATTAGGCGATATATGCGCAAGGCGTCGTCCAGTCCCAAAGTGCCAATTCACGGCCCCTCACAAATAACGCCCCGTTGTATTTGCCGCATTGCTGCTCACTATGAAAAGTTTTTGCCGGAAAAGTGTGAAAAACCGGCTTTTTCCCAAAAAGCGGGTTTTTCACGGAAGCCGTTGGTGAATGTTCCGGGCTAGCCTGCCGGCAGCTCGGCGACGGCCTTGATCTCCACCAGGTAGTCGGGCTCGACCAGCGCTGGCGTCTCCACCAGCGTGCTGGCCGGCGGGTTCTCGGGAAAATACTCCCGCCGCACCTTCAGGTAGTCGGCCAGGTCGCGACCAACATTCACCAGGAAGACGTCGGTGCTTACGATGTCATCGAGCGTCGCTTCTGCCGCGGCGAGGATCAGCCGCAGATTCTCAAACACCTGCCGGGTCTGGGTCTCGATGTCGCTGCCCACGGTTCGGCCCGAGGCGTCTGTGGCGATCTGCCCGGAGATGAACAGCAGACGCTTGCTCTCCGCGATGGTGGCGATGGAGTAGGTCGGGTTGCACGGCGGCGCGACCGTCTCGGGGTTCAAGGCACGACGTGCCATGGTTAGGACCTCCTTCTGATACGGGCCAGGTTGCGGTTGGCCCCGCACGCGGTTTGAGCTATACTAGTGAAGGCGTTAGCTGCCAACAGAGTGCGAAAGGAGCAAACAGAGCAATGACTAGGACATGGTGGGTTATACTTGTGCCGGGCATCCTGGCGCTAGTTGCTGTAGCTCTTGTGATAGTGCTACTCGCGGTGAAACTGTTGTGGGCCTGGACGATCCCTGACCTTTTCCCGGGCGGCGTGCAGCAGGGCCTGGTCGCTGCGCAGATATCGTGGTACACTGCATTTAAGGTCGCGCTCTTTGTAGCGGTACTCGCCGGTCTAGCGGGCGTCCATCGGCACAAAGAGCACTAACTTCCGGGCATCGCTGCAAGCTGCCACGACGACCTCACGAGCGTACGACGGCTCGAAACCCTTGACCTGTGGCACCGTATATGATAGACTACTAACGAAAGGGTGACAATAATGAAAAAGATGGTAACAATTTTGGCAACAGTTCTGCTGATTCTGGCGCTGTGCAGCCTCGCATTCGCAGCAGAAGAGGGTCAGGGGAATAATGACCAGGACCGGTGCGCGAGAGGCCTGTACGGTTACAGCCACAGTTTCTATCACACGTATTGGGCGGGCCAGTGTCCTGGCCAGGAACGCCCCGCCGGCATGGGCGTCTACAACCGCAACAGCTTCTATCCCGAAGCCTACCGATATGGCGGGCGGAACTGTTATTGGGAGCACGGGCCGGGCTGGCGGGGACCCGCCATGTACCGCTACTACCGCTTCGGCGACCGCGATAGTGTGCCGATGTTCAAGCCCGAAGCCAACGCCGACTAGCGCTGGCGTGTTGGCCTATTTCAGCACCTCTGCCAGGCTGCCGGCCCATGCGTCGCGGACCTCGTCGAGCGGCAGGTCAACCACGGATTCATCGGCGACGGTGATCTCGAACCGGGGCTCTTGGGTGATCTCACCCAACTCGATCAACTCCAGCCCGTAGCCCGCGAAGATTTCCCGTACCTGTTCCTCGTGGCCAGCGAGCACCTCCATCACGAAGCCCGTAGACTCGCTGAACAGCCATTTATCCGCGCGCAAGTCTGCCAGTGCGTCGCCGGGCGCGCTGACACTGACGCCCAGCTCACCCTTGCCCAGGCCACCCAGCGCCATCTCGGCCAGCGCGACACCGAGCCCGCCGTCGGAGATATCCTGGCAGGCGGCCACATGCCCGGCTTCGATGGCGTCAACCACGCCCCAGATCATCCCCTGCTCCTGGGCCCAATCAATCTGCGGAACATTACTGCCCAGGCCCAACTCGAGCGCCTGGTAGTATAGCGAGCCGCCCAGTTCGTCCTTGCGCGGCCCGACCAGCAAGAGCTTGTTGTCCGCCCCCTTGAGCTGCATCGTCACCGCCTTCGAGTAATCTTCCAACACGCCGACGCAGGCGATGATCGGCGATGGCGCCACCGCGCGGCCGGTCGCCGACTCATTATAGAAGCTGACGTTGCCTGAGATGATCGGCGTCGGGCTGTAGGGATAGTCCTTGAGGTGGATATTCTTGGCGGCATCGGACAGTCCCCGGACGCCCTCGCGGAATTCCCAGAAGGCCTGGGGCTTCTCCGGGTTGCCGAAGTTCAGGCAGTCGGTGAGCGCGGCTGGCTTGGCCCCCACCGCTGCGACGTTGCGCATCGCCTCGGCCACCGCAGTCGCCCCGCCCCAGTACGGGTCAATCAGCCCGTAGAAGGGATTCCCGTCCGCAGAGAGCGCCACGCCCTTCGGGCAACCCGACAGCGGCGCGCAGACGCCAGCACCAGCCTCGCCGGGGCGGATGATCGCATTGCCCTGCACCTCCGAGTCATAGCAGCGGTAGATATACGCCCGCGAGCAGGCGTTGCGATGCCCTATCACCTTCAGGAATGCCCCGTTCATGTCCGCAGGCATATCGAACTCCGGCTCGCTGCCCTCATACTTGGCCGGCTGCTCCTCGCGTTCGTACGAGATGCCCGAGGTGATCGCCTCGGCCGGCGCTTCGCAGACGATCTTTCCGTCCCTGATCAGCCGATAGATGCCGTCAGTGGTGAAACGGCCGATGACCTGCGCCCGGGCCCCCTCATAAATGTTGGGCAGGTCCCAGTCCTCGTTATAGATGCTCAGGACCTCTTCCGTAAAGTCAGCGGGTACCGCCCAGACGTAGCGCTCCTGGGTCTCAGCGCAGCAGATCGTCTCGGGCAGGAGGTTCGGGAGGCCCACGTTAACACTGTCGAGGTCAATCTCCACGCCGAGGCCGCCCGAGGCGGTGATCTCGGAGGTGGCGCAAGCCAGCCCCCCGCCGCCGAGGTCCTTGAAGCCGACCTTGATGCCCAGCTCCTTGGCCCGCTGTTTGACCTGGGCATTGGCCTTCTTCATCGCCAGCACGTTCTTGAGGAACGGGTCGGGCACCTGCACCGCGCCGCGGTCTTCCTGCTCTTCTTGCTCATCGAGGATCTTCGAGGCAAACGCCGACCCGCCAAAGCCCGAATCGTCGGTCGGTTTGCCGACCAGGATCATATCGTAGGGCTCCTCGGCGGCCTCGGGCGGCGCGGCTGAGTGGATGATGTCCTCCTCGGCGACAATGCCCAGCGCGATTACGTTGACCAGGCAGTTGTCGTCGAACTCCTCGGCGAAATAGACGTCTCCGCCCAGGTTAGGCACGCCCAGCGCGTTACCGTACTGCCAGATGCCGTCCACCACCCCACGCACGATCCACTTCGTCCGCTCGGCATTCTCCCCGATCGGATCGCCAAAGCGCAGCGGATCGGCGGTGGCGATGATGTCGGCACCCATGCAGTCCACATCGCGCACAATCCCGCCGATGCCCGTCGCTGCGCCCTCGTTAGGCAGCACCTGGCTGGGGTGATTGTGGCTCTCATGGGCGATAACGATCCCGTAGCGCCTGCCCTCGTGCTCGGCGAAGAAGACGATGCCAGCATCCTCTTCCGGGCCCTGGATGACGTTAGGCGCATCGGTGGGCAGAAACTCCTGGAGAGTTGACTTGCTCGACTTATACGAGCAGTGCTCGCTCCACTCCACGTTAAAGATATGCAGTTCACATAAGGTGGGGTCGCGGCCGATCAGCTCGACGATGCGCCGCACCTCGTAGGGCGTCAGGACCACGCCGTGCTGGTCAAGCTCTGCCTGGAGCTGCTCGTCGTCCATCTGGGAAACTCTTACCTGCCGCTCGTCAAGTTCCATCAGCATTCACTCCTGATAGTGATCGGCTTACGGATTAGCAATTCGCCACGGGCTGGGTTCTATCCTCCTCAGGTGGAGGGGACTGCGACCCTGGAGTTGCGCGGCGGGGGCCCTGCGAGTCAAAAGGTGAGGCCATCTGGCCGGTGATGGAGGAACCTGTGGGGTAAGCGGCGAATAACTATGCCAAGTTGCCATGGTCCTAGCAGGCCTGCGGTCGTCTGTGGCCGCATAGCCGAGGAGACTGGTATGAAGCTGATCGTGCAGATTCCGTGCTTCAACGAAGCTGCAACTCTGCCGGCGACCCTGGCCGACATCCCGCGTCGGATCGAGGGCGTCGAGCAGGTTGAGGTGCTCGTCATTGATGATGGCAGCACTGACGGCACGGCGGAGGTGGCTCGCCAGGCCGGCGCTGATCATATCCTCAGGTTCCCGGCCAACAGGGGACTGGCCGCCGCGTTCAGTGCCGGCCTGGAAGAGAGCGTGCGGCGGGGCGCGGACATCATCGTTCATACCGACGCCGACAATCAATATAAGGGCGAATGTATTCCTGACCTTATTGAGCCTGTTTTGCAGGGCCAAGCGGACGTCGTTGTGGGCACCCGCCCTATCGAAGCCATCGAAGATTTCTCCTGGACCAAGAAGAGGCTGCAGCGGTTGGGCAGTTGGGTCGTGCGCAAAGTTTCAGGGACGGATATCGCCGACGCGACCAGCGGCTTCCGCGCGTACAGCCGCGAAGCCGCGCTGCGGCTTAATGTTGTCTCCGCTTTCACTTACACCCTCGAGACCCTCATTCAGGCCGGCCGCACCACTCTCACGGTCGCCCAGGTACCCATCCGCACCAACCCGCCGACCCGCGAATCGCGGCTGTTTCGCAGCATACCTGCATATGTTTGGCAATCGCTCCAGACCATTCTGCGCATCTACGCGCTCTACCAGCCGCTGCGTTTCTTCAGCATCATTGCTCTGCTGGTTTTCTTGCCCGGCTTCGTCTTGGCGGCCAGATTCCTGTACTACTACCTGACCGCCACCGGTGCCGGCCACGTCCAATCACTGATCCTGGCGGCGGTACTGATGCTGTTGGGCTTCCAGATCGCCATCTTCGGCGTCCTCGCCGACCTGATCAGCGCCAATCGCAAGCTGACACAAGATATGCTGTACCAAGCAAGAAGGCACCAGCGATATGACCCGCCAGCATGGCCAGTCGCAGAAAAAAACGATGTTCCCTCCTCGTAGCAGTGACGAGGAAGCCAAGACGCGAGCGCTGCGGGTGTGTTACTTTGGCACCTTCGACCCTTCTTACCCACGAAATGCAATCAATATCAAGGGTCTCAAACGGATGGGCGTCGAGGTAGTGACCTGTCAGAGACAGGTTTGGGGGAGTTGGGACAAGGCACAAACCACCCTGACAACGAGAGTACTTGCCGGCCTCCGCTTGCTCTCGGCATATCTAACACTTCCATGGGCGTACCTGTTGGCACTACGGCACGATGTAGTGCTCGTAGGCTATATGGGCCAATTCGACATGCCCCTGGCGTGGCTTCTGACGAGGCTGCGCCGAACGCCGCTCGTCTTGGATGCGTTTCTGTCCTTATACGAGACAGCCGTCGAGGACCGTGCCCTCGTGCCAGCGCGAAGTCTTCGAGCCAAGGTCTTGCGCCTTGTTGACCGACTCGCCTGTACACTAGCGGACAAGGTACTACTGGATACAAACGCACATATTGACTACTTCGTCCGCAAGCTGAATCTGCACCGGAATAAGTTTGCTCGTGTACTTATCGGCGCGGATGAGGATTACTTCCATCCTCTCACCCCCAAAAAGCCTGATGGCAGGTGCCGTGTGCTGTTTTTTGGCCATTTTATCCCGCTTCACGGGGCGGAAACCATTGTTCGGGCGGCACACCTGCTAGCACAGCGAGAGGACATCCTGTTCAAGCTAATTGGCCGCGGGCAGACGTACGACGAAGCTCGGTCACTGGCGGAAAAGCTGGGCGTCAACAACATACGCTGGGTCGATCACGTGGCGTATCATGACTTGGTCAAGCACATCGGGCAGGCTGATATTTGCCTGGGAATCTTCGGCACCTCTGCCAAAACGGCGCGGGTGATACCTCACAAGGTGTTCCAGGCACTTTCATGTGCCCGGCCCGTCATCACTGCCGCCAGCCCTGCTATCGAGGAGATACAGAGCCTCGGCGCTCCCATACATACAGTCCCCCCTGATGACCCTGAAGCGTTGGCCGAAGCAATTACCGACATCTCAAACGCTACCGACAATTTCCGGAGTTGTGATACAATGAGCTGGTCCGTTACCAGCCACATTGTTGGTAGGCAGTTAGTCGCTGTACTCGAACGAGTCACTGCAGAGGCCTAATGAAGTCGTTCCGCTTGCCGAGGCCCCTACTCAGCGTGTCGCGCTTCAGCGATGCGCTGAAGGCTAAGTTTCAGCCTCAATATGGTAATGTGAGCAACTCATTAAGACGCAGATAGATGTGCAGCGGTGAAAGCAATACGTATTCCTGTCGGATCACCAAGGTACCGCTGCCGGGTCGCGGCGCTGCTCGCTCTTTTTCCCAGGCCGGAAGGCCAATGTATCCTGGATATAGGTTGTGGCGATAGGACCCTGCCAACCTTCCTAGCTAGGCAGGGGTTCGACATCACCGTCGCGGACATAAGCCTGGAAGCATGCGAGTATCAAAGACAGTTGGCTCAACAGGCCGGTGTGGCCATTACCGTGCACCACGGCGAGGTCGCCACCCTACGCGATCGCCACTTTGACATAGTGACGGCTTTCGACGTTTTAGAGCACATTGAGAAAGACATATCTGCGCTGAAAGAGTGGTCAGAACTCCTGAAGGAAAACGGACTCCTCTACCTGTCGGTGCCGGCCCACCAACGTGGCTGGAGTCATCTGGACGAGATGGTCGGGCACTGGCGACGGTACGAACGTCAGCAAATCCGCGATGTAGTAAGCGCGGCCGGACTACATACCGAGTCTCTATGGTGCTACGGATTTCCTGTCGCAAATGTCGCGGACCTTTTTTTCAAGGTACTCGAGCGCCGGCGCGCCCTCGACATTGCGCATCGGCAAAGCATCGAGGACCGTAACGCCCAAAGCGGAGTGCACAGATCCATGCCCTGGCTTCAGCTAGCTGCAGGCAGTCTGTTGGGGCCGTTGATGGGGCTACAGCGCTTCTTTTACCACACGGAACTGGGGAACGGCTACCTGATTAAGGCGAGGAAGCCACCATCCAAGTAAGGGACAGTCAGATCCAATAGGCTAGCTTTGCATGAACCGATAGCAATGGTCTTCGCTCGTTCAGCCGCGTGATCTGTCGGATCCCATCAATCTCTTGCCAGCTGAACTTTGACTACGAGGTGCCTCATGAAAACCGAGCAGATTCAGCAATTCTACGACCGCCTTTGGGAGCAGAGACGGTTGTCCTACATCGAAACAGAGAAAACATCCGCTCGTTACGCGGTGATCTCGGATCTGGTCAACTCTCTTCCCGGTCGCAAACTCGTTGCTGGTTGCGGGCCAGGAGACGATCTCGTGGTCTTTGAGGACCCCCGCGACTGCGTTGCGCTGGATATTTCGCTTCTGGGCCTGCGACAAGCGTACTCTCGCTTTCCCCAGGCCCAATGCGTGGCAGCGGATGCTCAGCTGCTGCCCTTCGCTGACCAGTGCTTCGACCTTGTGCTGTGTAGCGAAGTCCTGGAACACCTGGACCAACCACAATGCGCCGTAGACGAATTTGCCCGCGTCTTGCGACCAGGCGGCAAGCTGGTCGTGACAGTTCCCAATTGGTACAACAGTTGGGGCCTGGCCCGAAAGGTGGCAGAATTCATTACGAGAAAACCAGTAACTGCTGCCGGTCAGCCTATTGACAATTGGTTCACTCCGTACAGGCTGAAGCAGCTGCTTGAGCCACGCTTTCGTATTGACACTAAGAGGGGGATTTGGTATTTGCCTCCGTTGGGCCGGGGGAACACACAATTGCCCAGAGCATTCACGCAGCCGCTGGTTGTGATGTTCAAACCATTTGAACAGTTGCTTCAAAGACTTCTACCAGCCTGCGGCCACATGCTCGCCTGCGCTTATGTGAAACGAAGCTGACATCAATGGACACCGCCCGGAAGCATCCAGAGAACGACACCCGCTACCGATACCTGTGGACCATCCTGAAGCTTATCTTCGGGCTGGCACTGGTGGTAGTGGTGGTACGCGGTGTCCAGTGGCAGGAACTGCAACAGAGCTGGCGGACGATATGGTGGGTTCCGTTTGGCCTCGCCATTGGTTTTCGGTTTGTAGTCATAGCCGCCCGTGCCTGGCGATGGGCGGTGCTGCTCCGTCATACACCTTTCTGTCCTACCGTGGGGCAGTTAACGCGCGTATTGGTGAAGGCCGAGCTGTTCAATAGTCTGATGCCGAGCACCGCCGGCGGCGATATCTACCGCGTAGTCGCCACCCGAACCACCTGTGACACTCCCTCGGCCACGGCCGCGGTATTGGCCGACCGCGCCATGGGAATGATTGCGCTGGTGGTCTCAGCGCTCGTGGCCCTGGTTATTAACCCGGGGATCCGCCAGAGCTATGTGGGGCAAGTTGTACTCGGGGTCGCGCTGATGGCCATCTTGGGGGTCGGCGTATTATGGGCAGTCCGCAGTCCTATAGGCCGGTGGCTCAAAACTCACGCTCAACCAGATGACAGCGACGGCAAGAAGCTGTTGGTCGAGCACATTCTGGAGTACGCTCGCGCGCTGGCCGGCTATACGCGCCGGCCCTGGCAGCTTGCCCTAGCCCTAGTCTTATCGGTTCTGCCGCTGGCCGGCGTGGTAGTAAGCACATATCTCTTGTGTCTTAGCGTCGGCGCAGTGCTCGCCGCCCTGGATTTGGTCACTATCGCGCTGACCGTATCAGTCGTTGCCCTGCTGCCCATTTTCGTCGGCGGACTGGGCGGGCAGGAAGCGGCCTTCATATTCATGTTTCAGCAGGTGGGCGTAGCGCTGTCCGAGGCACTGTTGATCGCTCTGCTAGGCCGAGCATTGGTAGTAGCATTCGCGGCCCTGGCCGGGCTGCTATACATGTACGACTCAAGTCGCACTACAGGGGAATCTCCGACAATCAAGCTGAATTAGCTACTGCTCGTCCTACTCACCTGCTGCCGACGTGACCTCTGCACCAGACACCTCAGCCACTGCAAAGACAGCAACTTCGTCGGGCCCGAACTGCGGCAGCGGGCGTATCGTAGCCACCCGCCGCATACCCGGCTGCTGGTCGAGCGCTTCGGCCAGCACTGCATCATCAAAAACCAGGAATGTCCCTGCGCAGGCGGAAGTCAACTCGGTGGCAATCTCAGCGGGAGAATGGCTGGCGGGCCGACCCAGGTAGATCATATCAAGATAATAGCTGACGTACAATCCCTGGGCCCACTCGCTGGCGGCAAGAGGCGAACGCACCGAGAGGGAGCTTAGCTGCTGGGCAATATCTGGATAGGCAACTCCCTGCGGCGCGACGCAGCGTCTGGCCATAGTTACGCAGGGTGAACTACACAGGATCACTGCCAGAACTACTGTCGCCCAGGTGGACTTCCTGGAAGGACAACCCCACCAATACCGGCGCCAGCGGCCAGTAAAATCTGACCTGGCTCCCACACATTACAGAGTACCCAGCGCCATAGAGACCCACAGTCCACACTGCCCACCATATCGCCGAACTCTTCCTGACAGCCGCGCGCCGCCTACTCAGTATTACGCAGAACAACACCGAACTGAGAGCGCCCAGATTATACAGGAGAAACCTACCCCCCACTAGATGCCGCGGAGTAGAGCCAATGATCCGCAGTTGGTGTGTGAAGGAGGCCCAATCCGCAAACGGGCTCCACGGTGGATAGACCCTCGAGCTGTCGAAGGGATCCTCCCACTCATTGAGCCTCCCGCCTTTCGGCCAGGCAAGCCCCCTAAGATGCGGATCCTGGCGGTCAAGCGCAGGGCCGAACAGGGCATGATTCAGGACTCCGGCCGTACCCAGGGTGGGATGGCCGACTTTCACCGACAGGGCGGTCGCCCAG
>JALGTU010000096.1 GCA_029821195.1 Candidatus Zipacnadia bacterium | reverse complement strand
AATCCGCCGTCGCAGGCGATGTTCTTCTCCGGGAAACACAACCGCACCTACGTGGCGTATATAAGCGATGAGTTTTTTGCCAAGGTCGCTTGCTACGATCACGACACGAAGCGCTGGATCGGGCCGGTGCAGGTAGATGACTGCCGCTACAACGACGGCCACAACACTCCCGAGCTGCTCGTCACGCGCGACGGTTATGTGCACTTGTTCTACGGCTGTCACCAAGATCCGGTGAAGTACGCCCGTAGCCTCTACCCGGAAGACATTAGCCCCTGGCGGCTGGGCCGCGAGATTGGCAGCCGAGCCACCTACCCCAATCCCGTGCAGCTTGCCAACGGGGACATATTGCTCTTCTACCGATACGGCAAGGGGGGCTGGCACAAACCACTCAAGGTACACCGTAGCACTGACAATGGTCGCACCTGGGACGAGGGCACCGAGATTGTCGAGTTTAGCATTAGTCCCGTCCACCGCAACTACTCCGGCGCGTGCTACATTAGCGGTATCTTCTACGACGCTATCAAAAACCGTTTGTACTTGGCCCTCAGGGAGCTGGTGCGCGATACTCCGGAGCGGCTATCTGGTGAGGCACCTCCTCTGTCCACTCCCTACTCGGTCCAGTACGATCCGGCCAGCCGCCATCTGATTGGTATGAACGGCGTGGACCTGGGCACCAAGGCGATCAAGGAAGAGCTGGACGCCAACGGCTGCCAGGTCCTCGGGAAATTCGTAAGCCTGCCCGACGGCAGCGTGCTGCATATCGAGTCGGGGGCTAGCGGCAGGCGCAATCTCTATAGCTCGGACGGCGTGAATGTCTGGAGCTTCGGCAGCGGTGGGGGCAATGTGCTGGTCTGGCGGAGCAGCGATAGTGGTAAGACCTGGGACGAAGGTCAGGTGATGGTGGCCGAGGCTGACCTCGAGGGTGACCGGCCCGGCACCACGGCCCTGGTCAGGGACTACTCCGGCAGCGGTCCGATAGTGATATTCCAGGGCCGCGGCCAGTATGCGTCCCCGGAGTTTTTGCGCCGCTATGAAGTCCGGCAGAAGTACCATATTGAGCCGATACGCCTGGCCCACAAGAGGATAGCATGGTTCTGTAACTGGGCGACGTGGAACAACTACAACAGCCCGGGCCGTGTGGGCAAGCGGCTCTACGCGCTGGACCGGGACTATCAACTGGTAACGAGTCGCATGAATGAAGGACAATAGCAAAAGGGGAAAGCTGTGAAACTGAGTCTGCGTATTAGCAGTACAGCGGCTCTCGCGCTCCTGGTTGTGCTTGTAGCAGTGGGCTTGGTGGATGCTGAGGGCGAGAAGTACTTTGCTTCCGATGCACTGCTGGGGACTTTGTCGCGGAATAGCGGCCGCTCGCGCGCGATGTTCTATTCCGGCAAGTACAACCGCACCTACGTGACCTATTGTGATCATGACTTCTACACCAGGATCACCTATTATGACCACGATACCGGGCGTTGGGCCGAGCCGGTCCAGGTTGATGACGTGCTCTTCGACGACGGCCACAATCTCCCGGGGCTTCTGATAACCAAGGATGGCTATCTCCACCTGTTTTACGGTTGCCACGGCGATCCGGTCAAGTATGCGCGCAGTCTCTATCCGGAGAATATCCACCGCTGGCGACTGGGTAAGTACATCGGCCGCCGGGCGACCTACCCGGGAGCCGTGCAGATTGCCAACGGGGACATTCTGCTGTTTTACCGGCGGTCTATCACCCGCGATGACTGTCCCTTGACGGTGCACCGCAGCACCGACAACGGCAGCACCTGGGACGAGGGCCACGAAATTGTCCACTTCGAAGATGCGTGGTGCTACATCCGGGATATCCTCTACGACGCTGTGGAGAATATGGTGTATATTGGCGTCCAGGAAGGCGGTTATCACCCTCCGCCCAAGATGCCCTACGCGGTCAAGTACGACCCGGTGAGCCGCCATGTATTTGGTATGAACGGCGTGGATCTGGGTACCGAGGCGATGAGAGATGAACTCGACGCAAACGACTGCCGGGGGGAGTGGTCTTTCGTCCGCTGGGGGACCTCCCGGGTAATCGTAATTCCGCCATATGAGGGATACCGGGGGCTCCGGTACAGCCCCGATGGGGTGACCGTCCGGCGGTACCTGACCGTTATTGTGGCCGATGAGCCGCAGAAGCCGGTCCCCTGTCACGATGTATGGCTCTGGACCAGTCACGACGGCGGCAAGACCTGGGATAACGGCAAGGTGATCGTGGATCGCGCTGCTATCCCCGACAACCCTTACGGCCTGCAACTGGTCCGTAACTACCCGGGCAGCGGTCCGCTGGTGATATTTCAGGGCGTCGGTGACAACGCGTCTCCCGAGTTTGTGTACCGCTACGAGGTACGGCAGCAGTACCACATCATGCCCATAGAGATCGAGCGGCCCAATTCCAGGTTTCCCTGGTACGGCACCTGGGAGATATGGAACAACTACAACCGCCCCATGCGCCGCGGCCAGCGGCTCTACGCCCTGGATGCCAATTACCAATTCGTAGCTAATCCCGGGAAGTAGAACGTAACGTTTCCACTCGTATCTCCCTGCGAGCGATAATGGCGTGGAGTTTCGCGACAGTCTTCCCTTGAAAGGTTAGATCATGGTGAACAGAAACACAACAATTAGATGCGGAGCTATACTGCTCGGGTTAGTGATTGTTGTCACAGCGGCCGCGGGGGCCGAGGGGGAATACTACTTCACCGCCACTTCGATAAGCGGCACCCTGTCGTACAACAATCCCCCTTCGCAGGCGATGTTCTACGCCGGGAAGCACCGCCGTACGTATGTGACTTATATGGGCGATGACTACAACGCCTGGATCACCTACTATGACCACGACACAAAGCGTTGGACTAAACCGGTAAAGGTGGACGACTGCCGCTACAAGGCCAAGGACGGACACAATAACCCGGAGTTACTGATTACGCGAGACGGTTATTTGCACCTTTTCTACGGCTGTCACGGCAACCCTGTCAAGTACGCGCGCAGCCTCTATCCCGAGGACATCACCCGCTGGCGATTGGGCAAGGAGTTCGGTGCCCGCTCGACATATCCCCACCCTGTGCAGGTCGGGAACGGCGATATCCTGGTCTTCTGCCGCCGCCATCTACCGGTTTCCGGCACTGAACATGCCGTCACGTTTGTCTACCGCAGCACCGACAACGGCAGCACCTGGGACGAGGGCACACAACTGGTCAGCTTCCGCAGTCACCCCGACGAGGAATACCGCACGCGGGCCTACCAGCGAGCGTTTATGTACGATGCCACTGAAGATCTAATCTACTGCGCGCTGATAGACCAGGGAAGCGTGGGCAAAACATGGGCCAACGCGAAAAGGACGTATTATTCAGTCAAGTACGATCCAACAACGCGTCACTTGATTGCTATGAACGGCGTAGACCTGGGTCCCAGCGCTAATCGCGCGGACCTGGACGCCAACCAGTGCCGGCAAAGACTGTTCTTCGTGCAACTGGGGGCACGGGTGATAGCCCTGGAGCCACCTGAGGTCCTGACTCGGGAAAAGCTCAAATGGCTACACCTGTACACTGCTGACGGGATCGCATTCAAGGTGTACGGTGGCGGTAGCCCGGTAACAGTGTGGACGAGCAATGACGGCGGCCAGACCTGGGATGAGGGACAGGCGGTAGTGCCCGAGGGCGTCCTCGACGAAAAACTCGGAAATGTTAACGTGGTGAGAAACTACAGCGGCAGCGGCCCGTTCCTGATTCTCGCCGGAGCCGACCGCCATTCTTACGATGATGATGTTTTCGGTAACCAGGGCTTCCGCCTTTATGCGGTGGACCGCGACTATCAACTGGTAGCAAGTCGCGGAACCGAAACACACTGATAAAAGGAGATTGTAGCGTGAAGATGAGCACGACAAGTAGATACGGAGTTGTCCTCGTTGGGGTGTTGGTGATGGTATCGGGGGTCTGGGCGGATGAAGTGAATTATTTCGCCAATGATTCGCTCGCCGGATCTCTGTCTTACAATAATCCGCCGGGCCAGGCGGTCTTTTATGCCGGCAAGTATAACCGCACCTATGTGGCATACCTGAGTCATGACTTCTACGCTATGGTGACCTACTACGACCACGATAGCCACCAATGGGCCGAGGCGGTGCAGGTTGATGATGTGCGCACCAAAGACGGGCACAACAACCCGGAACTGCTCATTACCCAGGATGGTCATCTCCACCTGTTCTATGGCTGCCATTACCACCCGGTAAAGTATGCGTGGAGCGTATATCCCGAGGATATCTCCGAGTGGTGGTTGGGTCGGGAGATCGGCAGCCGGGCGACCTACCCCAACCCTTTGCAGCTTGCCAACGGCGATCTCCTGCTCTTCTACCGCTTTGGCAAGGCGGGAGCCAACTGCCCCCTGAAGATGCACCGCAGCACTGATAGCGGCCTCACCTGGGACGAGGGCACCGAGCTGGTCGAGTTTGGCGACAGCCGCTGCTACATTCGGGACATTCTATACGACGCCGCGCAAAACATGGTCTACCTCGCTATCACCCGCCTGCGCCCCAAAAGCGGTGCCAAGCCCTACTCGCTCATGTACGATCCGGCTACCCAACACCTGATCGCCATGAACGGTGATGACTTGGGAACGCCGGCCACTCCCGAAGAGCTCGACGCGAGCAACTGCCGCCAGAGCAATGAGCGAATCATGGTGGACATTGCTGGCCATAGCCAGCAGTACCGGATTTCTCCGGCCTACGGCCGACCGTTTTTGCAGTGTGGTGACGGGCATGTGTTGGAGATGGTTGCGCCGGCCCAGGGCCGGGGAGTAATGTACAGCCCGGACGGGCAGCAGATCACGGCCTACGCGATGGTCGTCACCGAGCCGCCTACCGACTACGAGGGCGGCGACCTGGTGGTCTGGCACAGCCAGGACGGCGGCGTGACCTGGGATGAGGGCCGGGTGATCGTGGATCGCCGCGAGATAGGCCACGGTATCCACCCGGCAGTTCAGTTAGTGAGGAACTACAGCGGCACTGGCCCGTTGCTGATTTTCCAGGAGATGATTGCCGATACCAACGTCCGCCGGGCCGGTGACGGGAGCATCCCCGAAGCTCATCCGTGCCGCTTCGATAAGAAGCTCTACGCCCTGGACGCCGACTACAACTTCGTGACCAGCATCGTCCGCTACTAGCCTCTGCCCTGGCCTGACCGGGGAGGATTTCGTTGGCCGCACCGCGAACTGCTGATGGTCCTGGCGAACCAGCCTCGCGGCCTTGGAAGGCTCTACTCCATGGACCCCGTTGATCGGCATGTCAAACCGGCTCCGAGCTACGACCCGCCCTGGTGGCGGGCGGTGCTCATCGGCAGCTTGCTGGTTCCGCCGGCCACCTATATTGGCATTTACTTGTATCTGGTGGTGCAGAGTTTCTGGTGGGGCGGGACGTCACTGCAGCTTGGCAGCATCGCCATCGTCTTCTTCTTGACACTCATCGTGCTGGGGCTGCGGATGATCGCCAGGCGCCTGGGCCTGACCCGCTCGGAGCTGCTGGTCATTTACGTGATGGTCAGCGTGATGATCTGCGTGAGCGGCATATCCGGGACGCCGTTCATGCTCAATTTCATGGCAGCCGGCCAGTACTTCGCCACGCCGGAAAACCAGTGGGCCGAGTTGCTCCCGCAGGTGCCGGAGCTTTACCGACCCCAGTCGTGGCCGACGATCATGGGTTATTATGAGGCGGCGGTCCCACTGCTTCGCTGGGACGTGATCTCCGATTGGCTGCTGCCCGTGGGCTACTGGAGCACGATGCTGCTGCTGCTGGTCTTCGGCGGGCTGTTCTTGACCAACCTGGTGGGGCGCCAATGGGTCCAGCGCGAGCGGCTCACTTTCCCTCTGGTGCAAATCCCCCTGGAGCTGACCCAGACTGAGGATCTGTCCCACTTCTGGAAAGACAAGCTGACGTGGGTGGGTTTCAGTATCCCCGCCGTTCTGCAGAGCGCCAACGCCATCAACTTCATGTACCCCGCCTTCCCCGGCGTTTGGCTGCGGGCCAAGAACTATGCCAGCGCCTTTACCAAGGCGCCCTGGACGTATATCTCCACGCTGCATATCGGATTCTATCCCTGGGTTATCGGCATGGCCTTCCTCCTGACTACTGATATGTCGTTTTCCTGCTGGTTTTTCTGGGCGGCCAATCGGGTGGAGTGGGTAGTAGCGGGGATGATGGGGCTGGTCGAGGCGGGGCCGGGCGCGGGCATAGCCCGGCTGCCCATGACCGGTGTACAAGGTTCGGGCGGTATGCTCGCTCTGGTCTTACTCAGCTTGTGGATTGCCCGCCGCCAGATTAGCGCAGAACTGGCCAAGGTCTGGGACCCGCAGGAGGATCCGGTATCCATATACTCGCCCCGCTTCTCGCTGTGGGGCCTGGGCCTGAGCGTGGTGGGCCTGGCCTGGCTGGCCAATATCGGCGGCATGCCGGTGACGGTGAGTCTGCCACTTGTTCTGCTGTTTTATCTGTTTACACTCTCCCTGGGGCGCATCGTGGCCGAAGCCGGCGCGGGACACACCTTCGATCCCAACATGGGGCCGCGCCAGTTGATTATGGCCGTGACCGGTCTACGGAACCTGAGTACGCCCACGAAGGTGGCGCTGGCCTATAACGTGTGGTGGCAGTACGACTATCGTGACAACTACATGCCTCACCTGCTCGGTGCCTTCAAGATACGCGAGGAGGGTGGTGTTTCGGGGAGGCAGCTTCGCTGGGCACTGCCCTTGAGCGTAGTGCTGACTATCGTGACATCGGTCTGTTCACTCTTGTTTCTGTACTACAAGTACGGCGCAGCCAGTAGCATCATACGGCAGTGGTATACCGGCTCCGGACGGGTGCCGATGAATCTCTTGTCCGGCTGGCTGAGGGCAACGCCGCAGGTGACGGACTGGATGGGGCTGGCCCCGCAGAAGACGGACTGGCTGTCGCTGGGTGCGTTTGCTTTCGGCGCGGTCTTCACTGTTGGTTTGTCACTGGCCCGCCAGCGCATCTACGGTTGGCCCTTCCACCCGATCGGCTTCGTGCTGGCTTTCAGCGGCGCTTATTGGACCCGGGCGATGGACAAGATGTGGATGCCCTTCTTCATCGCCTGGCTGATTAAGTCCGCTATCCTGCGCTACTTCGGAATCAAGACTTACCAGAAGGCCCGCCGCTTCTTCATTGGGGTGATTTTGGGCGACTTCATGACCGGCACATTGTGGGGCTTATACGGCGCGGTTACTAGCCAGCAGATGCCCATGTTCTTCCGCTGAACTTGCTCTTACTCGGGTCGTTGCTACAACCACCCGCACAACTCCGCTAGCAGGCGGGAATACTCCATGAAGTTGTCCCAGGGCACATCACTAGGGACGGCATGGTCACATCCTGGAATGTAGCCGCCCTTGTCCAGCAGTGAGCAGCGTCGCTTTACTTCCTCCCGCATTCTCTGTCCGCCTGCGGCCAACGCCCGTTTGTCGATGCCATACTGATAAGCCATCTGCTGCCCATATTGCTCATAGAACCTGTCCACCTCGCAACCAGCGGCAACTTCGTTGGGCCCTTCGACGTTTATCCCTGCCTCAATCCAAAACGGAATAAGCTCGCCCACATAACCGTCCGAGTCCAGATAGATGAGGGGACAACCGCCCGCCTTCATTTCGCTGGCCCACCGGCTCCAGCAGGGCAGCAGGAACTCACGCACCATCCGTGGGGATATCATGCTGTGATTCTTGTAGGCCATATCCTCGTTAATACAGACAAAGTCTGGGGCAACGCGCTGGAGAATGGGAGCGAGGGTCTGGGAGATAAATTCGGTCCAGAAATCAATCATTTCGTGAACCCAGTCCGGCTGCTCAACCATTAGAATGCAAAGGCCCTCAAAGCCCACCCATTCGCGCAGTTGCCAGAAAGGCCCGCTAAGACTCAGCGATACAGTATAATCGCGGTCCTGTAGCGCCTGGCAGCGTTCCTCAAAATCGTGCGGGAAGCGTTTGGGGTCATGCGCGTCATACCGCGTTTTCATCTCTTCCCACTCGTCGCGGTTGGTGACCGGGAAGTGCCACCAGCGGCGGGTGACGAAATCCTTGGGCCGGCGGATATAGGTGTAGTTGTACTCGTCGGAGATCTCGGTGATGTTGCCCATCCAATCCCGGACCAGGTAGTGGCCGTTCTTGTGCTCCAGGATCTTTTCCTGAAAGGTGGGGATCATCTGGAAGGAGACACCCAACTCTATCCGCGGCATGGTCTGAGGCCGCTCGAGACCTAACTGCTCATAGATGTAGTCAACATAATTGACGCCTTTGGGCAGCCCTTCCTGATGCCAGCGCTCCAGGGTCGTCTCGCGCGCGTAGCCAGGAAAGAACGGGATCTTGTCGGGATTGCCAAAAGTCAGAGTTTCCAGGAATCGCTGTCGGGGTGTCATTGCCTTTGTCCCTTCCCTTGTTCAATGCTGTGCTAATCAAATGGCACTCCTACACGACAAGCCAGTAAGAGAAAGCACAACAAGCGCCGCAGAATCCTTTAAACTGCTCTTGTGAAGGCGGGGTGCTCACTGCCATCCGCATAGCTCTGCCAGCAGCCGGGCATACTCCACATAGTTAGGCCAGGAGACATTCGCGGGTATGCCGTGGTCGCAGCCAGGTATATAGCCGCCCTCTTCGAGCAGGGGCGGAACCACGTTCATTATCGCGTCACGCAAGGCCTGTCCGCCCTTGGCCATAGCCCGCTTATCAATGCCACCCATATAGGCCATCTGCTTGCCGTAGAGGCGGCGATACTCCACCAGGTCATTGCCCGCGGCTATCTCGTTAGGACCCTCGGCATTTATGCCGCATTCGATCCACAGGGGAATGAGCTCACCGGCGTAGCCGTCCGAGTCGAGGTAGACCACCGGGCAGCCGCTGGCGTTCAGCTCCTGCGTCCAGCGCCTCCAGCAGGGCATAAGAAACTCCCGACACATCGCCGGCGAGATCATGCTGTGTTCCTTGTAGGCCATGTCTTCATTGAAGGTGACTGAGTCAAGCTGTACCCGCTCGATAATTGGGGCCAGTGTGGCCGAGATAAACTCAGTCCAGAACTCGATCATCTCGTGGATGAAGTCGGGGTCTTCGATCATCAGAACACAGAGCGGCTCAAAGCCCAGCCACTCGCGCAGTTGCCAGAAAGGCCCGCTAAGACTCAGCGATACAGTATAGTCGCGGTCTTGCAGTGCCTGGCAGCGCTGCTCGAAGTCATCGGGGAAGCGTTTGGGGTCATGCACGTCATACCGCGTTTTCATCTCTTCCCACTCGTCGCGGTTGGTGACCGGGAAGTGCCACCAGCGGCGGGTGACGAAATCCTTGGGCCGGCGGATGTAGGTGTAGTTGTACTCGTCGGAGATCTCGGTGATGTTGCCCATCCAATCCCGGACCAGGTAGTGGCCGTTCTTGTGCTCCAGGACCTTCTCCTCGAACTTGGGCATCATCTGGAAGGACACGCCCAGGCCAACGCGCGGCTGGGTTTCTTCGGGCTCGATGCCTAACGTCTCGTACATATACTGGACCGGATCAGCCCCCTCCGGCAGACCGGTGCGGTACCAATTGGCCCGCGTCTTTTCCCGGCCCCCGCTGATCCAAAACGGGACCTTGTCGGGATTGCCGAACAGCATGGTCTCGAGATATCGCTGCCTTTGCGTCATTGCTGTCCTCCTGCGTGATTGCCTTATGTTTGCAGATGCCCCAGCCAGCAGGCATAGACCTTGTCGCGGTGACTATTCTCATCTAGTTGTATCGGGCGCATTAGATACCCTATCGCCTGCGCGTGGCAGACCAGTGGGTAACGTGCCAGTTGGCATAAAGTATATCCACCTTCGTCCCGCAAGGCAACCTGCTCTCTGTGGTGTGGGCAGACGGCGTTGACCGCCTGCGTAACTTGTTGTAACCTAAGCAAGGTGGAGAGACCTCCCCCCTTTTGGTATTCAGAATTCATCAGAGGTGCGCAATGACAATAACCGAGAAGATTCTGGCGCGGGCAGCCGGTTGTGACCAGGTGCGGCCAGGTGAGTTTATTACCTGCCGGCTGGACCTGGTCATGGCCAACGACATCACTGCGCCGATCGACGCGGAGAAGGTCGTGCTGGTCGCCGACCACATTACTACCAACAAGGATATCAAGTAGGAAAAGCAGACCAAACTCCTGCGCGACTTCGCTCGGGAGCAGGGCCTGAGGCATTTCTACGAGGCCCAGATCGGCGGCATCGAGCATATCATCCTGCCCGATAAGGGACTGGTACTGCCGGGAGAGGTGGTCATCGGTGCCGACTCGCATACCTGCACCTACGGCGCGCTGGGCGCGTTTGCCACTGGCGTAGGCTCCACTGATGCTGCCGCCGGATTTGCCAGCGGCGAGTGCTGGTTCCGCGTGCCGGCCAGTCTCAAGTTCGTCTTCACCGGCCAGCTCAACAAGTGGGTCTGCGGCAAGGACCTGATTCTGTACACTATCGGCCAGATCGGCGTAGACGGCGCGCGCTACATGGCGATGGAATTCGCCGGACCGGTGATCGAGAATCTGCCGATGGCCGACCGCTTCACCATCTGCAATATGGCGATCGAAGCCGGCGCGAAGAATGGGATAATATTTCGAGGTCTTCAGCAGTGACGCTGACGCTGAGTACGCCGAGGTCTACGAGTGGGACGCCGCCGACATCGAGCCGCAGGTCGCCTTTCCGCACCTGCCCGAGAATACGCGCGGTATCTCGGAGGTGGGGGAGATCACCATTGACCAGGCTGTTATCGGCGCGTGCACCAACGGGCGGCTCGAGGACCTGCGCATCGCCGCCGGAATCCTGCGAGGCCACAAAGTGGCCGACGGCGTGCGCTGCATCGTCATCCCTGGCAGCCAGGAGATTCATCTGGCGGCCACCCGCGAAGGCCTGGTCGAGACCTTCCTGGCAGCGGGCTGCCTGGTCAGCACGCCCACCTGCGGCCCGTGCCTGGGCGGGCACATGGGCATCCTGGCGGCGGGCGAGCGGGCTATCGCCACCACCAACCGCAACTTCGTCGGCCGCATGGGCCACCCCGAGAGCGAGGTCTACCTGGCCAGCCCCGCAATCACCGCCGCCTCGGCTATCGCCGGCAAAATCTGCGGGCCGGAAGACTTGTAGGGGAAGGAACGACTTGCGGGGAACCCCTCTTTTGCAAAAGAGCGGCTTCCCCGCACCCCTCCGCAGAAAACTCTGTATCGGGGTACGACAGGCGTCTCGCCTGTCGATATTGCGGACAGGCGAGACGCCTGTCCTACTGAGAGACGAGAAGGAGAGATCTTATGCTAATCCACGGCAAAGAGCACAAATACGGCGATCATATTGACACCGATGTAATCATTCCGGCGCGGTACTTGAATATGACCGATCCCGACGAGCTGGCTGGCCATTGTATGGAGGATATTGATCCGCAGTTCGTCAGCAAGGTCGAGCCCGGGGACGTGATGGTGGCGGGGAAGAACTTCGGCTGCGGCTCGTCGCGTGAGCACGCGCCGATTGCGGTTAAGGCGGCCGGCATCGCGGCCGTGATTGCCGAGACCTTCGCCCGTATCTTCTACCGCAACTCCTTCAACATCGGCCTGCCGCTTATTGAGAGTACCGACGCCGCGCAGGCGATTGAGGATGGCGACGAGGTCGAGATTGACCTGGCCGCCGGCGTGGTGCGCAATGTGACGAAGGCTGAGGAGTATCAGTTTGCGCCGATTACTGGTATTGCTGCCGAGCTGCTGGAGGTGGGGGGGCTGCGTGAGCGCGTCAGGCAGCAGTTCACGTGAAGAGCGGGCGGGAATGAAACTTCCCGGCGGGTTGGA
>JALGTU010000095.1 GCA_029821195.1 Candidatus Zipacnadia bacterium | reverse complement strand
CTTAAGCTCCTCGCGCTGCTCGGCGGTGAGTTGCTGCCAGAAGCCCTTGTGCTTGCCACCATTGGGGCCCTTTTGGGGCCGCTCGATACCCCACTCCTTAAGCATCTCCGCTATTGCCTGGTGGATCTCCTCTTTACTCGCGCCGGCCTCTTTCATCTCCGCGATCTTGGCCTTAAGCTCCTCGCGCTGCTCGGGCGTGAGCTGCTGGAAGATACCCGGACCCCGACGGTGCGGTCGCTCGATTCCCCATTCCTTAAGCTGCTTCGCTACGGCCTCGCGGATCTCTTCGCGGCTGGCACCATCCTCCTTCATCTCCGTAATCATAGCCTTGAGCTGCTCGCGCTGCTCGGGCGTGAGCTGCTGCATACGTCCTTGCTTGGTGACACCCTGGCCCTGGCCTGCCTTGCCACGCTCGTTGCCAGCCCAGGCCACTGCAACCAGCGCCACTGCCATCACCGCAACTAGTCCCAGAACTACCCACTTCTTTTTCATTTTCGACCTCCTGCTGTGTGTGTTTCGGATTTGCCCAGTGACCGTTTGCCGCCGGCGGTAACGGAATCTATCGGGCAATCTACAGACCCTCAGACTTAGTCGCGCTGAGTTTTGTTCAGTAGATTCTTTCAAGTTGCCCGGAAACGTTGCCCCGGGCGACAGCCAGGAAGGTCCGCGTCTGGCCCGTCGCGAACAGACTTATCGCTACTACTACACGCCTGGAGGAGGCCGACAAGTGCCCGCCGAGATGACTTCCCGCGAACGCCTGCTTACTACAATTGAACATAAGGAGCCCGACCGCGTTCCGATTTGTCCGCGCATCTGGGCGTGGATGATCGAGTACCTCGGAGGGATGTCGTGGCTCGACGAGATCCGCATGCATGAGGAGTTTGGCGTGGACATCCTTACCGATATCCACCTCGGCGTGCCCGACTATATCTACAACCCACTGGCGGGCGATTACCGGGAACTGCCCGATGTTAAGGTGGATATGAAGATAGACGGCACGCCGGAGACGCGCATCGAGATTGAGCGCACTGTCCACACACCGGCGGGGAACCTGCACGAAGTTGTCCTGTACGCGCGCCCCGGTGGCTTCGCCGGAGTATCACCAACGGTGGAGCGGTCCGAGCACATGCTCAAGGAGCCCGATGACCTCGCGAAGCTCAAGTACTTGCTGCCTGACCCGGCGTACGCCCGGCCGTTGAACGTTCGCGAACGCATCAAGTGTCTGGATGGTCGGGGGTTGGTGACGGTTCGGCCAGGCTGGGGTGTTGACCACCTGATGTGCGATTCGATGGGTGTCTCCAACATAATGGTCGCGCTTTATGACAACCGCGAGATGGTGGAGGCCGCTCTCGAGCTGTTTCACAGCTATTACCTGAAGCTGCTGCGCCATTGCCTCGAGGAAGGTGCCGAGGTCATTTTCGACTCGTGGTACAACTTCTCGCTCAGCACCGGCTGGCCGCCGCAGATCTGGCGTGAGCTGTTCAAACCGCGTATCAAGCAGAATATTGATCTCATCCACGAGTACGGTGCAATTCACCACTTCTACGACGACGGCAAGATTATGCCAATACTTGATGATCTTGGTGAGCTGGGCGTTGATATTCTAGCCACAGTCTGTCCGCCGCCGGTGGGTGATGCAGACCTGGCCGAGGTCAAGCGGCGCATCGGTGACCGAGTCTGCATTCGTGGAAACGTGGACCTGCTCTACGTAATAATGAAGGGGACGCCGGAGACAATCCGCGAGAAAGTACGCGAGACGATCGAGATCGCTGCGCCCGGCGGCGGCTTCATCCTGAGTACCAGCGACTCGATCCGCGAGGGCACGCCCTACGAGAACGTCAAGGCCTACTTCGACGCGGCGCGCGAGTTCGGCCTATATCCCATTGGCAGATAACCCCGACCTCAGCTGCAGGAGTGAGTAGCTATGGTGGACGCGATACTCAACCTGGCGAGCTTTCTCGCCACGCACTGGATCGAGCTGGCCATCCCGCTGGGCGTTACCAGCGGGTTGATTGTGGTCGTACTGCTGGTAGTGCCCAGGGTCATCAATCGCATTGACCGGATGACGCCAGTTGAAATCAATTTGACCTACTGGCGGCTGCTGGTGGCCCCGATTTGCTGGATAATCGCCATAGTCGGCGCGTATGCGACGATCATACAGTTCGAGATGTCTGAAGCGGCCAAGCACAAGGTCAGCGTGGCTCTGGCCGTCGCGCTGACCCTTGCCTTTGTCTATGCAGGTCTGCGCGTGTTCAATACGGCCATGCGGGGCTACCACCAGAACCTACGCGACGTCCATGATCCGCGCGCTGCGTACGTCGGCGGTCTACGCAAGATCATCAACATCGTGATTATCACGGTAGGCGCGCTACTCATCGCCAATCAACTCAGCTTGGAGATAACCCCACTGCTCGCCAGCCTGGGCATCGCCGGTCTGGCCGTCGCCCTCGCCCTCCAGGACACACTTAGCAACCTGTTCTCCGGCTTCCACCTGATGCTCGACCAGCCGATCCGGCCCGGAGATTATGTGCAATTGGACGCTGGCCACGAGGGCTTCGTCGAAGAGATCGGCTGGCGCGCCACGCGTATTCGGCCCTTCGATAATAACCTGGTGATAATCCCCAACGCCAAGCTGGCCGATAGTGTGATAATCAACTGGCACCAGCCCGTGCCCGAGATGTCGGTGTACGCGGCGTGTGGCGTGGGCTATGACAGCGACCTAGACGAGGTCGAGCGCATCGCCAAGGAGGTTGCCGGGCAGGTCCAGGATCGCGTCCCGGGCAGCGCGCGGAGTTGGAAGCCGGTGGTGTGGTTCAAGGAATTTGGCGATTCTAATATCAACTTCGTAACGGTCTTACGACTCAAGGATCCTACACAGAAGTATGAGCTGGAGCACGAATTCATCAAGGCGCTCTTCCGCCGGTTCAACGAGGAGGGCATCGAGATATCCTTCCCGATGCGCACCGTGATTATGCGCGAAGAGCCGCCGCCGGCCCGCCCCTAGACCGTAGGAGCGACATTCTTGTCGCGACCAAATCGGGCCAGGGATGGCCCTCCTACAGATGGAAAGATGTCTCTACTCCCGCCGGAAGTTGAGGCAGTAGTGGTGCATGGTGTTGGAGACCCAGGCGCTGCCCATCCCGTACGGGGCCAGGCGCTGGTTATCCTGGCACCAAATCTTCTCGTCCTTGAGCGCGAGGAACTCAGCCAGCCGCCGGGCCAAATCCCAGGCCAGCGGATAGATGCAGCCGCCCTTCTTGACGTTCTTGACGATCATCGTGGCGTAGGCCTGGGGCCGCATCAGGGCAGCTACTTCGCGGTATATCGCTACCAGCTCATCGAGGAACTGCTCGTAGTCGGCGATATTGCCCAGGTCGCCGTCGCTATCGGAGTAGTAGACATCTAGCTGCGCGGCGTCGCGCCGCTCCTGCTGGGTCTCGAAGCCGTCCCGGCGCAGCATGTCCCAGTAGGGCGGGCTGGTGATGACGTAGTCCACCGGCTCGAGACCGAGCGTGCCGATGTCCCGGGCGTCCGCACAGAGGATGCGGGCGGCGCCGGCACAATCCTCGGCGTCCAGCCGGCGCTGAGCCAGCTCGGCATACGTAGGATTCAGCTCAATGCCCACCGCCCGCCGCCCAGCCTGAGCCGCTGCAATCAGCGCGCTGCCGGTACCGGCCATCGGATCCAGCACCAGTTGGCCCGGCTTGGTGAAGAACTCAATAAACTCCCGGCACAGCTCCTCCGGGAACTTGGCGGGATGCACCAGGGCATCGTCGCCGCGCGGTGGCGGGTTGTGGATGAACCAGCTTTTCTGGAACTTGAGCCACTCGGTGCCGGTCAGTTCGTTGAGCTTATTATTCTTGATCGGCTTGTTTGTCCCCACCTGATAGCCCTCCTGATCGCATGTGGCTGTTCGGCTTCAGTAACGAAGAATACCATAATCAGGCGCGCGGGAGAAGGCCGGCCCGCGCCCTACTTACCGGCCCGGGCCGCCCAGCGGCTGCGGCAGCCCAAGATTTTTTCGGGTTTGTCCAGCCCGACAGAGGAAAGCGCATGCTCGAAGGAGAAGTTATTAGTCCCAGGTAAGCCAAACCGTCGGGCGAGGGAAGGGGCCACAATGGAGCAATCTCAGCGCACCGTGCTCAGCCGCTTGCAGCGGGTTATGCGCGCGTTTCTGCCCCAGGAAGAGGATTTCTTTGACCTGTTTCGCCTAGCCAGCGATAAGGGCGTTGAAGCAGGTGAATGTTTGCGTAACCTGGTGAATAACTACAAACGCCTCGAGGTGGCCGTCGAGGACATTGACAATATCGAGCACCAGGCAGACGAAATCGTGCACGAAGTAGTGCGGAAGCTCAACACTACCTTCGTGACCCCGGCACTGTTCGACCGCGAGGACATCTATCGCCTGGCGGAGTGCCTTGATGATATCATTGATATGATCAAAGGCACGATTGACCGGTTCCGGTCCTTCAAGATAGCCGCACCTACCGAGCACGTGCAGGATATGTCCGAATTGCTGCTTCGTGCCACCCAGGCGCTCCACGAGAATATCTGCGAACTGCCGCGGATGCAGCCGGGCGACATCCGGTACTGCCGGGAGATAAACACCCTGGAAAACGAGGGTGATGCTGCCCTGAAAAAGGCGCTCGGTGAACTGTTTGAGTACGAGGAGGATGCCCGCGAGATCATCAAGTGGAAAGAGATCTACGAGTTCGTCGAAGAGGCCCTGGATCGGTGCGAGGACGCGGCCAACCTGATCGAGGCAGTGATCACCAAGAATGCCTAGATCTCCCATCGCCCTGATTGTCTTGGGAGCGCTGGCCTTCAACTTCATGACGGGCTTTCACGATGCCGCCAATGCCATTGCCACCAGCGTGCTGACGCGGGCGCTGAGCATCCGCAATGCGATTCTGTTAGCCGCGGGGCTGAACCTGGCCGGCGCCATGGTCAACGAGGCGGTCGCCACCACCATCGGCAAGGGTATAATCCCCACCGAATACGTTACCGACCAGGTCATCCTGGCCGCACTGCTGGGGACAGTAATTTGGCTGTTCATCACCTGGCGTCTGGGCCTGCCCACGAGCTGCTCGCACACGATAATCGGTGCACTAATCGGGGCGGGCAGCGCCGCCAGTATCCAGTTCACCGCCGGCGGCGGGATGTTGGGCTGGAGCTACAATTACGGCATCTTTAACTTCGCCGGTCTGAAGAACATCTTCCTCGCCTTGCTGCTGTCACCGGTATTCGGCGTGCTGGTTGGCTTTGTGCTCATGATTATCCTGATGCATATCTTTGCCCGCAGCGTCCCGAGCATCCTCAACCGGTACTTCCGCCGATTGCAGATATTATCAGCCAGCTTTATGGCCTTCAGTCACGGCAGCAACGACGCCCAGAATGCTATGGGGATTATCACTATGGCCCTGGTTTCCGGCGGTTACCTGGTCAGCTTCAATATTCCGGTGTGGGTGAAGGTAATCTCGGCCGCGGCACTGGCCTTGGGGACGGCAGCCGGAGGTTGGCGAATCATCAAGACCCTCGGCCGCAATCTCATCACGCTCAAGCCGATCCATGGTTTTGCCGCGGAGACGGCCGGTGCTACAGTCATCCAGGTCTGCACACATATCGGCGCGCCTATAAGTACCACCCACATCATCTCGTGCGCGATTATGGGAGTGGGTGTCTCGCGAACACTGCGCGCGGTGCGCTGGAAGGTCGCCGGGCAGATCGTGATGGCCTGGGTTCTGACGCTGCCCATCACTGCCTTGCTGGCGGCGTTCTCCTACAGCCTGCTCAGCTTCTTCTTCTGAAACTGTCTTCCTGGAACCGGCCGCTACTCTTCAGCGCCCTGGCATAGTATCAGGTCGCAGACTTCCCGTACCGCGCCGTGTCCCCCACTTTTTGTGGTGACATAATCCGCGGCCTCGCGTACCTCGGCCATCGCACTCGCTGGCGTGGCAGCATGCCCGGCCTCGGCCATCGCTCCCAGGTCAGTCACATCGTCGCCCATATACAGCGCCTCATCAGGGCTCAGGCCACGCTCCTCGAGCAGTCGCCGCACGACATCGGCCTTATCGCCGCATCCTGTAAAGACCGCTCGGATGCCCAGCTTCTCCGCCCGCGCCCGTACAATCGCCGAGGTATCCGCACTGACCAGTGCGACCTCCACGCCGGCTTCTTGCAGGCGCACCAGCCCCAGGCCATCCTGGACGTCGAAGCGCTTCATCGCCTGGCCATCCACGCTGAAATACAGCCCGCCGTCGGTGAGCGTGCCGTCCACGTCGAGTATGAGCAGCTTAATCGGGCCAGGTGGCCAGGGCGATTCAGTCACTTGTCTTCTCCTCCGTCGTCAGATGGTGGCAAGATCGGTTGCCTGCTCGGTCTTCGTTTGCGGGCCCTGTCCCGGATTCATCCTCCATTCAGATTCAATATGCACGGCGATTCACCTCCTCGCCCAGCGCCCCACCCCGCTTGACAAGGCCGCCCTCAGACGGTATTCTTGGACTTACCTTAGTTCTTGGAGACACCGATAGCTATACCGCCAACTATGGAACGCAAACGGCTGCTCATTCTCGGCTCGACCGGCTCAATAGGCCGCCAAACACTGGACATCGTCCGGGACCACTCCGAGCGCTTGGGCGTAGTCGGCCTGGCGGCGAATCGTAACTGGCAACTGCTCGCACAGCAGGCTGAGCAGTTCGGCGTCACTGGGGTGGCGCTGGCCGATGAACAGGCCGCCACCGAACTGCGCAAAGCTACAGACAGGCTGCGCGTCCACGCCGGCCCTGACGGCCTGGCAAAGCTTGTCGGCACCAGCCGTCCCGATCTGGTGGTGGCGGCAATTTCCGGCGTTGCCGGGCTGGAGCCGGTAATGGCTGCTCTCGAGCAGCGCTGCGACGTCGCCCTGGCCAACAAAGAGCCGCTGGTCGCCGCCGGCGAGCTGGTGACCACGGCGGCCCGTCGTGCCGGTGCCCAGCTTCTGCCCATTGACAGCGAGATATCGGCTATCTTCCAGTGTATGCAGGGCGAGCAGTCCGCCGGCGTGGAGAAGGTCCTGCTGACCGCCTCCGGCGGGCCCTTTGCCAATTACACCAAAGAGCAGCTCAGCGCCGTCACGGCACAGCAGGCACTCGAGCATCCCACCTGGCAGATGGGACCGAAGGTGACCATTGACTCGGCGACCCTGATGAACAAGGGCTTTGAGCTATTCGAGTTGAAGTGGCTGTTTGGGCTGGAGTTCAACCAGATCGAGGTAGTCATCCACCACCAGAGCATCATCCACTCGCTGGTGCAGTTCTGCGACGGCAGTGTGCTGGCCCAGCTTGGACTGCCCGACATGCGCACGCCCATCCACTACGCGCTCTTTTATCCGGAGCGGGTGCCGAATCAACTGGCGCGGCTGGACCTGGCCGCGGTGGGCTCTTTGACCTTCGCCGCGCCGGACACCGCTAGATTCCCCAACCTGCGGCTGGCTTACGAGGCGGGCCGCAGCGGGCAGAGCTATCCGGCGGTACTCAATGCCGCCAACGAAGTAGCGGTAGGCCTCTTCCTGGACGCAAAGATCGGCTTTGTGGACATCCCCCAACTTGCCGAGCAGACGCTGGAGGCGCACGAGCCGTTCGCGGTAGACGACTTATCCGACGTCCAGGCGGCTGATGAGTGGGCCCGGGAGTACTCCGCCGCCCTCGCCACAGACAGGAGGTAGTCCGAGCTTCCACGAATTTCGATAATTATGGAACTGATTGGCACCTACGCAACCAGCATTTTCTGGATCGTCTTCATCCTGGGCCTGTGCATCTTCAGCCACGAGCTGGGCCACTTCATCGCCGCTAAGCTCTCTCGAATGCACGTGAAGGAATTTGCCTTCGGGCTGGGGCCGGTCATCCTCGGTAAGAGGTGGGGCGAGACGCTGTATTCTGTCCGCGCGGTACCTTTCGGCGGCCTCAACGATATTGCCGGGATGGAGCCCGGCGAAGAAGACGTACCCGGCGGTTTTCACACCCGCCCACGCTGGCAGCGCTTCATCACTATCTTTGCCGGCGTCTTTATGAATGTAGTACTGGCGATGGTCCTGTTCTGGTTTATTGCGGTATTCCACGGCGTGGCCATTCCCGACAGCCCGGTAACCGTCATCGGCAAGGTGATGCCCGGCGAGCCGGCGCAGCTAGCCGGCTTACGGGCGGGGGATGAGATCGTGGCGGTTGAGGGCAGCCGCCACAATCTCATGATAGCGGCGGTAGCGCCAGGGTCGGTGGCGGACCACGCCGGCTTCATACCCGGCCACTTCATACTCACCGCGAACGAGCACGACATCGCCGTTCCCAGGGAGCTGGTCGAAATCCTGAGTCAACCCCAGCTCGACCAGATCCGGATCAGCGCTGTGAAGACAGGTGCTGGCGTTGCCGACCCCGTGGCAACTGCGCAGCTTCCTGCCCTGACGATGGCCGGCGAAATCACCCCCGAGCGGGCGCTGGCAGTGGCGCGCGAGCAACTCGGCCTGACCTTCGAACTGCTCGACCAGGCCGCCGTGGTCCGCTACCTGTCGTTGCATCCCAACGCATCTATAGACATCACAGTCCGCCGCGATGGCAGCGAAGTCACGCTGGCCGTGAAATCCCATGAGATCTGGGGCCGCCTGGAGACCATTACCGCTGACGGGCAGCTCGATGCGCCCCACCGCCGGATCGGCCGCATCGGTGTACTGTTGACCCCCCCGACGCGAAAAGCCGGTGTCTTCGAAGGTCTGGAGATTGGCGCAATGCAGTCGGTGGGCTCCGTAGTTATGGTTGTTCAGTCGGTGCGCGGAATGATCGCCCGCAAGATCGCTGCCGAGCCCGCCGGCCCCATCGGTATTATGGCGATGACCGCCGAACGCGCCCAGGCCGGCTGGGCTGCGGTACTCTCACTGGGCGGCCTCATCAGCGCCAACCTCGCCGTCATCAATCTCCTCCCCATTCCGCCCTTCGACGGCTTCCATATCGTGCTGATTGGCTTCGAGGGGATCATCCGCCGCCGCATCCCCGCCCGGCTGGAGATCGCAACTCGCCTGGCCGGCATCTTCCTGATAATGCTCCTGTTCGTCTGGCTAATGGCCAAGGACATCTCCAACCTGCTCCTGTACGGCACACCGTAGCTGATACTACGCATCACCAGAAGGGGCCAGGAACGCCTTAGAAACATCGAAGTTGTCGGAGACACGCATTAACACTAATGCACAGTTCCGTGTCACGAACGAGACCAGCCAATTATGCGTTCGCTCATTCAAGTGCCAAAGTTTTTTGCCGGAGGGGTGTGGGGAACCGGCTTTTTTGCCGAAAAAGCGGGTTCCCCACAATCCGTTGGTGACTTAGTAAGCTTATGACTGATGCACCGGCCGAGACAACTTTTCCGCCCCAGCGCCGCCTCAGCCGCGCAGTGCGCGTGGGCGAGGTGATAGTCGGCGGCGATGCGCCGGTGTCGGTCCAGACGATGACCAAGACCGATACCGCCGACGCCGAGGCCACCCTCGCCCAGGTCCGCTCCGCCGCCGCTGCTGGAGCGCAGATTGTGCGCGTCGCCGTTCCCGCGAAAAAGGCGCTCGACGGGTTCGCCGAGGTGGTCACGGGCAGCCCGGTCCCGATTGTTGCCGATATCCACTTTGATTACAAGCTGGCCATCGCTGCCATCGAGCACGGTGCCGCCAAAATCCGCATCAATCCCGGCAATATCGGCGATGACAGCCGGCTCGGAGCGGTGCTGGAGGCTGCTGGGCAGGCGGGGATTGCGGTGCGCCTGGGCGTCAACGCCGGCTCACTGGAGAAGGAACTGCTCGAAAAGTACGCTCACCCCACCGCTGAGGCCCTCTGCGAGAGTGCGCTGCGCAGCGTCAAGCGGGCCGAGGCGCTGGGCTTCTCCGACATCGTCATCTCCATCAAGGCCTCCGACGTGCCGACCACCGTCACGGCCAACCGCCTCTTCGCCCACGAGTCCGACGTCCCGCTGCATCTTGGCATTACCGAGGCAGGCTTCGGCTCCAGCGGAGTTGCCAAGTCCGCGGTGGGCCTGGGGCTGCTGCTGGCCGAGGGCATCGGCGATACCATCCGCGTCTCGCTAACTGACGATCCGGTGGAAGAAGTGCGCGCAGCGCGGGCGATTCTGCAGTCGCTGGGGATGATCTCCGGCCCGACGCTGGTCTCCTGCCCCACCTGCGGGCGGTGCAAGGTAGACCTGCGCGCGATTGCCGAGCAAGTCCAGGAGGCGCTCCAGGAGATTGACGCGCCGATTGTGGTAGCGGTGATGGGCTGCGAGGTCAACGGCCCGGGCGAGGCGAGGGAGGCGGACATCGGCCTGGCCTGCGGCGCTGACTACGCCGTCATCTTCCGCCACGGGGAGCTAATCAGACGCGTGAAGATCTCCGAGGCAGCCGAGGAGTTGCTGGCCGAAATGCGGGCGCTGGAGCCACCGCCGTAGGACGGGCACCCTCGTGTACACCGTAGCTTTGGCGCAGGTGTATGCCCCGACATATCCGCAACTCCTCCCGCTACTCTTTCC
>JALGTU010000094.1 GCA_029821195.1 Candidatus Zipacnadia bacterium | reverse complement strand
GCCAGCCGGTGATCCGCCGGCCGCCGCTGAAGACAGGCTGCTCGTTGTGGTATGCCTCGTAAAGCACGGGACGCCGTGCGGTTCCGGAGTCCTGCGGTTCGAAGACAATCGGCTCGGTGAGCCAGTAGGTGCCACCACGGATGAAGATGCGGACCGACAGTGCCTCCCCGTGTTCCGCCTTCAGTTGGCGAACAGCATTACGTGCCCTGGCAAGGGAGGCAAACGGGCCGTCGGTGCCTCCTGCATTGGACGCGTCCTGCGTGCCCGACCACTGATCGTTGCCGTCAGGAGCCACGTAGAAGGCGGTGCGGACCGGTTTTGCCGCCTCCTGGGCATCACTGTGTGTGCCTGTCAGCATACAGACCGATAGCACAGCCAGCGTGACCAGAGCTGTAAGCATTTCAATAGACTGGGACCTCATTGCCCATCACTCCTTATCTAGATTTGGCGCTTGCCATTTCAATTCCCGCCGCGGGCCGACGGTGCTCATATCAATCGGCTCAAAACCGATGTCCCAGGCGGGCGAGTCAATCGGCAGCGAGAAGTCACCGTTCTCCGGGTCCGTAAACAGAGGGTCAGCAACAATCGAACGCGTGTCGAAGCCCAGTGCCTGCCACTGCCCGAATGCCTTGTTGTTGAAGCGCATCTGCCCCCCCGGGTGGTAGTAGAGGTTGTCATTCACCAGTTCAGCATACCTCTCGGGGGGGCGCTGCTGGCCAATATGGAAGTTCACCGTCTTGACGGCGTACACGATGTTGTGGTGCGTCGGGTTGTTGTTGTCGGCGCGTCTGTTCCAGGACATTGAGCTCTGCCGGGGCAGGGCGAAGATGTTGTTCTCGTAGGTGTTGGGTGTCTTGGTATTCTCGGTGTACGGATCCAGGGGCCCACCCAGGGTGCGGTAGACGATATTGTCCCGTATCAGGAGGCCGCCGCTAGCCCCGTCCAAGAAGATGCCTCGATTCCTGCACAGCCTGGGCGTGTATTCGTCGCCATACACATCGTGGATGAGATTGTTGCGCAGCACCGTGCCGGGCATATTACCCATCGTGTAGATGCCGCCGCCGTCAGCCATGACCTCGCAGACGTGGTGGATGTAGTTGAACTCGACCACGTTGTCGCGGCAGCGGCTGTCGTAGTCTTGCCATTGCATACCCACTGAGATGCCCGTGTAGTCAAAATTATGGACGTGGTTGTGGGATATCAGATTGTATCCGCTGCGGTTTATCCAGATGGCCACCCCGCTCTTCCAGATGATTCCGCCATCGTGAATATGACAATCGGATAGCTCATTCTCCCGGGCTTCTTCGATGTCGCTTGTGACCTTGCTCATCTGCCCGATCATCACCCCACTGCCGCCCAGATCGTAGATGTGGCAGCCGACGATGCGGTTCTTCTGGCAGCCGCTGCGCACCCAGAAGGCGTTTTCGCCGACATGGGCGATCTCACAGTCTTCGAAGCTGCAATTAACTGCGCTGGTCATCTCCACGGCTGCGTCTAGTCGGCATGCGCCTTGACCCTCGGTGAAGGCTACGTCCCGGCGTACCCAGTCGGCGTGGTGCAGGGCAATGCCTCTCAGATGAATATGGGAAACAAGTCGCCCGCTGTGCCAGTCACCTGCGAATCTCACTATCGTGTTCAGCACCGGCGCGACCACTTCGGCCTGGGTCATATCTTCGCCAGGCCGGGGACGGTAGTAAACCACGCCGGTATCCCGGTTGAGATACCACTCGCCGGGAGCATCGAGCAGCTCGAAGGCGTTCTCGACATAGTAGCGCGAGGCATTTCGCCAGCCGGCGTAGTAGTGGAACCTTTTTCCCACGAAAGTCACCAGGTTGGCAGCTTCGTCTATGTATTCAATGGGTAGGCGTGAGGCATCCCAGTGGTGCAGCAGGACGACGTCCACGTCAGAGATCCGTTCCCAGAGCTTGATATGACCTGGCTGGAAGTAGAAGCCCTTCCCCGACTTGGGCTCGATCGGCTTAGCGGCCTCGTAGAAGCCCTCGTTGGGAGCACGCGCGCGGATCGCCCGCCGGCCATTGACGAAGAGCTGGTGGAAGTACCAGTCGCCGCTCTGGGCCGCGGGCACTGCTGCCGCCCACAGGCCGTCCGCGGCCTCCTGCCAGCCGGTAATCGGCCGGCCGCCGCTGAATATGGGGCGTTCGTCGCCGTAGGCCTCATAGCTGATCGAGCACTCTTCGGTGCCCGAGTCCTGCGGCTCGAAGACAAGCGGCTCGCTCAGCCAGTAGGTCCCGCCGCGAAGCATAATGGTGATTGGACCAGGCAACTGCGCCTCAGCTCGCAGCTCGCGGATGGCATCACGGGCGCGCGTAATCGAGGCGAACGGGCCGTCGGTGCCCGCGGTGTTGGGCTCAAGCTGCTTACCCGACCACTCATCATTGCCGTCGGGCGACACATAGAAGATGATGGCTCTGCCAGCGGCTTCGGGCGCTCGGTGGTCGGCAAGGGCCAGCAGCCCCACGATAGCGATAGCGATCACCAAGAGTGCTCCCCCAGCACCAGTCAAGTGCATAATGACCCCCTTGTGGATGGATTGCGGCTGTGCTTTATTTCGCCTTTGGTCACCAGCATCCCTTCCGCCGTGGAGGTCTTGGGGCGCTGAACCAGAGAAGGTTATCAGTACATTCAGGTTGAATACAGAGAAGCTGACGAGATTGGCAACTCAGACCATCCTCTCGATGTTGCGAAAGGGAGTTTCCTGATGACATTCTTCAGAAATGCGGTGTTGCTGGCTGCAACTGTGTCACTACTTGTGGGTGTGCAGGTCGCAGAGGCGACTCCCGACGACTTGCCGTTGGTCAAGGTTACCCACGAGCCCAGCCGCTACCTGGCGCAGACTGCTACCCTCACGCGGGAGCGGATCTGCCTCAACGGTGAGTGGGAAGTCAAGGGCGATCCGGACTACCCGGAGTACAACTACGGCCTGAAGGAGCCGGCGCCGCCCATCCCCACCGATGAGAAACCGTCGGCCGAATACAACTGGCACCCCATCCGCGTGCCTGGTTGGATCAAGAATCACCCGGTATGGCGGCCGTGGTCGCATGATGATGTCAACCTGCCCACACGCTGTCAACGCTACTGGTATCGCCGCAACATCGCGGTTCCTGCTGATTGGCAGGGCGACCAGGTGGTTATCTCGTTTGACTGTACCGGCTGGCTGGCCACCGTCTATCTCAACGGCGAGTTCATCACTGCTCACAAGGGCCAGGCGGGGATCTTCGAAGCTGATATCACCGAGAGCTGCACCTACGGCGGGGAGGACGAGCTGTGGGTCAGCCTGGTCCGCAGTGGCCTGGAATATGGCGGTGGTCGGCTCGAGGCGCACATCCTGGAGAATTCGCACTGGCACTTCGCCTACGGCATCTGGGGGGACGTCTTCCTGCTGAGCCGTCCCCGGGTCCACGTGTCCGATGTCTTTATCCGGCCCTCGTACCGCAACAAGCGCCTGGCCGTCACCTTCACGGTGGCGAACCGAGGCGAGCAGGACGCGCCCGTCACCGTAGAATCCCGCGTGCTCGACAGCGGCGATGTGGTGCTGAAGCTTCCCAGGGTGACCAGGACGATCAAGGCCGGCAGCAGCGCCGTGTGGGACCTGAAAAAGGCCTGGGCGGATCCGCATCTGTGGATGCCCAACGACCCGCATCTGTATATCCTGGAGACGACCGTCAGGCAGAACGGCAAAGTAGTGGACATCCACCGCGAACGGTTCGGGTTCCAGGAATCGTGGACCGAGGACGGACATATCTATCTGAACGGTCGCAGGATGCTTTGCCACCAGAAATCGCGCCGGATGGAGTATCAGTTCGATGGGGTGCGGGCCTACGTGCGCCAGTGGTTCCGTTACCTCAAGGCGACCGGGTTCAACATGGTGCGGCTTCAGGGCATCAGCAACCAGTGGCTATGCGAGATCGCGGACGAAGAGGGGATGATGATCAAGTATCAATCCGGCTGGCATCATCCCAATCCGCCCTTCGCCCGCGATCTGCGCGATAACGTCCGCCGTGTCGTCGAGGACTGGGTCACGCGCGATCGTAATCACCCCAGTATTGTGATGTGGTGCGGGGACAACGAGACCTGGCCCAATGCCCAGGCCGTCGAGGAGCTTAAGTACATTGACCAGGCCATCCGCGAGTTCGATCCCACCCGGCCCGTGGATCACGAAGGCGTCTTCTGGGGAGCGCTCAATTCCCCGAAACGCCAGGAGATGTTCGAGAGCTTTGAGATCTGGAACGACCACTACCCCGACCTGCGCAATTCCACGGCTTATCTGGTTGATTACGTTGCCGAGTGGGCCGAGGAGCGCAAGCGGCCCGTCTTCTTTGGTGAGTGGGGGTTGGGTGGTGCCGGCACCAACGGCGCGGTCTTGGGCGGCAATGACTATTACCGCCGGCTGGCCGGTATGCAGCTCAGCTCGTATGACCTCGCGAAGAAGTACTATGACGCCGAGACCGTGCTCGAGTACCTGCGCCTCACTGTACCGAGAATGCGGCTGCTGCAGGTTGCCGGCATTGAAGACTGGTCAAGTCACGGACTAGAGGCCTGGCCGCCCATGAAGCCGGGCCCCAGCACGTCGTACCGCCTCCGGTTGGACTGGGACCGTATTGACACCTCGGGCTGGAAGCCGGAGGTAATTCGCTACAGCCATAACCAATTCTCCGTAAATCCTGGTTTTTTTCCGGATCTGCCCAGCTATGAGCTGGACGCCTACCACCGCAAATATCGCGAGCTGTGGGCACCGGTCTACGTCTTTTTCCCGGACTACGCCTGGGCCTATCGCGGGGGGGAGGCCCTGAAGAAGGACATTGCGGTGATGAACGACTCGATGGCAGCCATCACTGCTCGCGTTACCTGGCAGCTCAAGCTGGAGGGAACCGACAGCATCTGGCGCGGCCGCGCGGTAGTGGACGTTGCGCAGGGCGAGCGTGTCCTGGTGCCGGTGAGCATCGAGCTGCCCCCGGTCGCCGAGCGTGTCAACGGGCAGTTGCGCGTGCGGGCGCTGGTGCCGGGCCACGACGTTCCCGAGTATACGCTCGACATCTCGGTCTTCCCGAAGCTGGAGACCGTGCAGGTCGGGCCGGATGTCGCACTATACGATCCGATAGGTAAGACCGCGCAGACCCTTGCCGCGATTGGGTTGTCGGTTGAGACAATAGGCGACCCGAGCAACCTGCCTGCTTCGGTGAACCGCTTGATAATTGGCGAAGGCGCGCTTGATGACGACGCGGTCGGTGCCGCTGTGAAGTTGCGCGATCTGGTTGCCGCCGGGGGCACGGTCATCTGCCTGGCGCAGCAGGACTGGAACAAGTGGCTGCCGGTGCGCCTGGCGCTGGATGAGACGTTCCAGCCTACTCACGCCTATCCCGTGGCGGTGGGCCACCCATTGCTGGAGGAGGCCGGCCTGGGCGAGCACGATTACCGCAACTGGCACGGTCACACCGGCCGTCTCGCCTATCATTCGTTGGCCAAGCCCGCCGTGAGCCGCGCCCTGCCTCTTCTGGAAAGCGGCCGGGTTATGAACGAAACGCCGTTGCTGGAGGTGCGCGAGGGCGGGGGTCGCTACATCATCTGCCAGCTTCTCCTGGGTGACCGCGCGGCGGTAGATCCCTGCGCCGAGCGGGTGCTCCGGGCGCTGTGTCTGTACGAACCCTCCGCCACCCCAACGGTAGCAGTCGGCTACCTGGGTAATGACGCCGCCGCCAAGCTCCTGACCGAGGAGCTTGGGCTTGAGGTGGAGGATATGGCAACTGCTGGCGGCCAGGTCTGGTCGCAGATCGGCTTGCTGGTGACCAGCGGGAAGCCCCAGCAGATGGACAAGATAGACACCTTCGT
Organism: Candidatus Zipacnadia bacterium; assembly: GCA_029821195.1. GTDB lineage: Bacteria > Armatimonadota > Zipacnadia > Zipacnadales > Zipacnadaceae > JALGTD01. The sequence goes on along the minus strand of JALGTU010000094.1, from coordinate 11,463 downwards.
GCGCGGCGGCGGCACCTGGCTGGCACTGGCGCAGGAGCAAAGTGACATTAGCTGGCTGCCGGACGCCCCTGGGTTGAAAAAGAGCCGGATGTTGCCGGTCCTGAAGCCCTTGCGTCGGCGGGTGAGATCTGATGACAGCTTGCTCCATCAGGCCTTGCGCATTGACCACGAGCTTACGACCGGAATCAGCAACGCCCATTTGTACTCGGTATGGTCGCCGATTGCCCACTACGTGATGACCGAGATGGGGCCATGGACCGCGCTGGCCGACCCGGCGGTGCTGGCGATGCGCTCGTATGGCCAGGGACGCATCATCGCCAGCAGCTTCAATTTCCTGCTCCCGGCGAAGGTTGACAAGAAGCACTTCCCTCGGGAGAATGCCCAGCGCGTGCTCAATACGCTGCTCGTGAACCTGGGTGCGGAGGGGCGGGACCTGCGCGTGGACCTCGATGCGTTGGCTGGTGAGTTCTTTACTGTAGACATCAGCAAGCAGGCCAACATCGCGCTGCGCGATGAAGTCGCCGGTGACAAGAAAGGCGGCTGGAGCGACCAGGGCGACAGCGATATGCGCAATTTCCCCGTCGGCTTACACCGTTTTGCCGGCATCCCGTTTGACGTTATTGATGCCGACAAGAACAACGGCAAGTCCGCTATCGGGCTGTTGAGCACCGCGCACGCCGACTGGCGGCCCCAGAAAGTGACCGTGCCCTTCGGTGACCGCAAGGCCAAGCGCCTGTACTTCCTGCACAGCGCAGCATGGGGGGGCAGCACAAAGGCCCGGTACTTCATCAACTACAGCGGCGTCCAGGAGAAGAGCGTCAGTGTACCCATCGTCGGCGGCAAAAACATCACCGACTGGACGCGGCCCCAGCAGCTACCGGAAGCGGTCTTCGAGTGGGAGAATCCCCACCCGGATGAGCCGATCAACTCACTTAGCCTGGTATCGGGGGACAGCGGGGCCGTGCTGGTGATCATCGGCATTACCGGCCAGAACTAGCTTAGTGGTCTGCCCTGCGGGCCGCGCATCCGCCATTGTGAGAAATGTCCAGGTCCAGATAGCTGGTACTTGGCGGAGGGGGAGGGATTCGAACCCCCGGTGCCGCATAACGGCACAGCGGTTTTCAAGACCGCCGCCTTCGTCCGCTCGGCCACCCCTCCGGTGCATCCCAGTATAGATAGGGCTGGGGCCGGTGTCAACCGGGCCTGTGCCGACATTTTGGTGGCACGGGCTTCCAGCCCGTGGCTCTCATTCGGTAGCGCACCGGCTGGAAGCCGGTGCCACTGGACCTGCATAGCCTTTGGTACAGGCTGCTGGGTTGTTTGGAATGGTTACAGTCATATCGGTAGCTCTCCGCGTAGCACGGCCTCTGCCGCGCCGGTCACCTCCATCGGCACGATATCCCCGACCGAATCTTCCGGGCCGTCTAACTGGGCGCGCAGGTAGTTGTCCGAAAGGCCGCTCAGTATGCCCTCGGTAGTCTCGGAAAACTGCTCCACGACCACTTCAAGCTGCTTGCCCACCATACTTCGGGCAAATTCAGCTCGCTTCCGCTCAGAGATCTCGTGCAGGATATGATTGCGTTCCTTCTTGACCTGGCCCGGCACCTGCTCGGGCATCTGCGCGGCGGGCGTGTGCCGGCGGGGCGAGTAAGTAAACACGTGCAGGTAAGTCAGCGGCAGGCTCTCGATGAACGCCCGGGTCCGCTTGAAGTGCTCGTCGCTCTCGCCTGGGAAGCCGACGATCACGTCCGCTCCGACGGCGGTATCCGGCTCTGCCGACTTGATCCGCTCAATCAGCGCGCGGTAGAAGGCGGTATCATACGGTCGCTTCATTCGCGCCAGAATCTCATCACAGCCGCTCTGCATCGGAATATGCCAGTGGCGGCACAGCTTGCCCTGGCCGGGGCAGTGTGGGTCTGGGGCCAGGGACTGTCCGCCGGCAGCCACCAGTTCAATCAGCTCGTCACTGACCTCGCGCGGCTCAATGGAGGACAGGCGCAAGCGGCGCAGTTCGGGCATTTCGCAAAGCCGTCGGACCAGTTCAGCCAGGGTGATATCCCCGGGCAAGTCGGCACCGTACTGGCCCAGGTGGGTGCCGATGAGTACAATCTCCGGATGTCCCGCCTCCAGCAACAACTGTACCTGCTCGAACACCTTGTCGGAGGGGACACTGCGGCTGGGGCCGCGTGCGTAGGGGATGACGCAGTACGCACACCGGGCGTTACAGCCTTCCTGAATCTTGACGAAGGCGCGGGTGTGCCCGGCCATGTGCCGGATCATTGGTCCGGTCTCAGCGTAAGACGGTGGGAAGGAGGCCGGGGCACTTGCCTGCGCCGGAGGTAGAAACTCGGCCAGCCGGCCGCGGGCCGCATTGTCCAACACCAGGTCCACGGCGGCGATCTTCTTAAGCGCCTCCGGCTCGACCTCGGCGTAGCAGCCGGTAGCCACGAGCAAGGCCTGGGGGTTGGTGCGCTTGGCGACGCGACACAGTCGGCGGCAATCACGGGCGGTGCGCGAGGTGACCATGCAGCTATTGAGGATGTACAGGTCGGCGGGCAAATCGAACGAGACGATGCGGTAGCCCAGTGCTTCGAGCTGCTCGCGCATCTGCTCACTCTCGAACTGGTTCAGCTTGCAGCCGAGGGTCTTGATTGCTGCGGTCCTGGTGGCCACCGCTATTACCCCGCTGTTACCCCTTAGCCTCGCGTGTGGTCTGTTGAAGGGGCTTGTCGCGCCCTGGCGGGCGTGTTATAATGGCATAGTGCGCCCGGACCGGGTCGAAATTGCCCGGTGGCGGTACCACACCATCGTCTGGACACTGTACGAGTAAGACTGACGGCCGAACCAGGAGCCCGGCCGTCAGGTGGCCTTAGCGATTGTGCTAGCGGCTGGCTATCCGGCTTTCTTGACCTTGCCCGCGCGGATGCACGAGGTGCAGGCCAGAATCCGCTGGCGGCGGCCGTTGACCATTGCGGTAACTTTTTGCAGGTTGGGGAGCCACCGGCGCTTGGTATGCCGATACGAGTTGCTCACTTGATAACCAACGCTGGGTCTCTTGCCGCATACTTGACAAACTCTTGCCATTGAACTGTCTCCCTGGGATTGATACCTCACTGCGGCTAATCAGCATACCATAAAGAGGCGCGACGGGCAAGTCCGACCCAATATAGCCATGAGTGACTCCGATTTCTCGCCACAATATCGCCAATCTGTGCCCCTGCGTCCCCCGGCGATCGGGGGCACGGCGATGGTGGGCGGGGTGCACCTGTCTACTCGCACCTTCGGTACCGGCTCGTTCACCCGCTTGTTTCTCACCGGATTCGCGCTGATCAGCATCGGCGCGTTCGCCATGGTGCTGACTTACGTCGCCCTGTGGGTAATAGGTCGCGCGGCTAACGTTTCCCTGGTCGAGCTGTGGATGCAGGTGGTCGGGCCGTTTGAGATGCCGGACTTGATAATGTGGCAAGTATTCGCGAATCTGTTGAGCTTCTTCCTGTTCCTGGTGGTGGTGCGGCTGACGCCCCTGGCGGGCTACCACGGTGCCGAGCACAAGGTGGTTCACGCCATCGAGCGCTACGGCTACCCGACCCTGGCACTGGCGCGGGATATGCCCCGCGTCCACCGCCGCTGTGGGACGACGTTGTTGGCAGGCATTCTGCCTGCCTTTCTGATCGCCGCCCCGCTTGCGATGGTGAAGCCCATGCTTGCCCTGCTTGTGGTCTTTCTGGGCTGGATGACGCGCTACCGGGTAGGCGGGGTCATCCAGCAGTACCTCACCACCAGGGAGCCGACCGACGCACAATTGCGGACTGGCCTGCACGCAGGCTACCAAGTGCTGGCCAGGTGGCGCCGCGATCCCTTTGCCACCGTCCCGCCGCTGACGTCGTTTTGGCGGCGCGGTATGATCCAGATGTTGTTCGGCGTCGTCGTCGGGATGCAGTTCTTCAATTGGGTCTACCAGCACCTCCACCTGTGGCTTGACTGGGAGCTGTGGCTGCATTAGTGTGGTAATCCTGAGCGGATGGGCTGAACCGAAATGATCATTGAGGATAGACTGCGTGACCTGCTGAGGCAGGCGTATGCCGCGATGCTGACCTCACCGGAGCAGCCCGATGTCGTCGCGGGTGAGATAGGAATTGAGACGCCCAATAACCCTCAGCACGGCGATTTTGCCAGCAATATTGCTCTGCAAGTGGGGCGTGAACTTGGGGCCAATCCCCGCGAGATCGCCCAGAAGCTGGTGGCTGGTTTGCCGGACGATCCCGTGATTGAGCGCGCAGAGGTCGCGGGTCCGGGCTTTATTAACTTCCATCTCTCCCCACATTGGCTGCACGACGCCCTCGCTGAGTGCCTGGCGCAGGGCGAGCGCTATGGGCGCAGTGACTTCGGGGCCGGAGAGAAAGTCCAGGTCGAGTTCGTCAGCGCCAACCCGGTCGGCCCGATCCACATCGGCAACGCTCGCGGCGGGCCGTTCGGCGATGTGCTGGCCAACCTGCTTGAAGCCGTCGGCTGTGAAGTCCAGCGCGAATACTATCTCAACGATGCGCCTACCAATACCCAGCTTCAGATCTTCGGCGCCTCCGTCCAGGCGCGGTACCGCGAGCTGCTAGGCGAAGCTGTAGATTTCCCTGAGGAGGGCTACCACGGCGATTACGTCGTCGAACTGGCGCAAGCCATCGTTGCGGAATACGGTGAGGAATACCGCGATGTGCCGGCTGACACCGACGGCGCGCTGGTATTCTTCGAGTTGGTCAAAGACAAGATGGTGGAGCAATTGCGCAGCGATTGCAGTGCGTTGGGCATCGAATTCGACGAGTGGTTCTGCGAGACTGACCTGCACGAGCAGGGCCTGGTCCGCCGGCAAGTTGACGAGCTGCGGGAAAGCGGTGCGGCTTACGAGAAGGACGACGCGACCTGGCTGCGCACCGGCGATTTCGGTGACGAGGAAGACCGCGTCATCGTGCGCCGCGACGGCGCGCCGACCTACATCGCCTCGGACATCGCCTATGCTGCGAACAAGTTCTACACACGGGGCTTCGACCGCGTTATCTACGTCTGGGGCCCCGATCACTTTGGCTACGTGCCGCGGATGAAGGCGGCGCTGGGCGCGATGGGCATTGACGTTGGGCGAGCCGAGTTCATCATCTACCAGACTGTCCGCTTCCTGGAGGGCGGTGAGCCGCTGCGCCTGTCCAAGCGCCGGGGCGACATCGTCACCATCCGCGAGATTATTGACGACATCGGCCGGGACGCGGTGCGCTTCTTCTTCCTAATGCGCAGCGTGGACGCGCACCTCGACTTCGACCTCGATCTCGCCCGCCAGCAGAGCGCCGAAAATCCGGTCTACTACGTCCAGTATGCCCACACCCGCCTGTGCGGCATTCTACGCGAGGCCGAGCAGGCAGACTACCTCGGCAAGGAAGAGGTAGACATCTCCTTGCTCACCCACCCCGACGAATTGACGTTGCTGCGCAAGCTGGCGGATTACCCCGCTGAGGTCTTGCACGCCGCTCAGCAGCGCGCGCCCCATCGCCTGCCGCACTTCGCGCTGGAGCTAGCCCAGACCGTCCACCAGTTCTACACTAACTGCCGTGTCCTAGACTCCGGTAATCCTGAGACGAGCCGGGCGCGGCTGAAGCTGGTCGAAGGCACGCGCATCGTGCTCCGCAACATCCTGGGCCTGATGGGTATTGACGCACCGGAGAAGATGTAGGATTTCGGTTTTCCCAGTCTGTTTCCGCTTCTCTTGTTCAAAGCATAGCTTTGTTGTATAATACGGACGTTCCGCCACGAAATTATCGGCCCGGCTAACTCGCGGGCCGTTTTCTGTCCTGCGATCGCCGGCCGCTTCGGAGGCAACTCGTTGATGGATACTGACGATCTATATCTGGGGATTGACGTCGGCTCGATAAGCGTCAATCTGGTAGTTACAGATGCTCCTGGCAACGTGGTTGAAGAGCGCTATATCCGCCACCACGGTCAGCCAATGGCCGTGGCTGCCAAGGCAATACAAGCTGCTATGGACAAGTACGACTGCGAGCGCATCGCCGGCCTGGCAACTACCGGTAACGGTGGCCGAGTGGTAGCCCGCGTCCTGGGTGCTAATTTCGTCAATGAGGTGGTCGCGCAGGCTGCGGCGACTCGGCGCATCTTCCCCGAAGTCAGAACTGTTATCGAGATCGGCGGCGAAGACTCCAAGCTGATTTTCATCCAGGACTCAGACGAGGAAGAAGGTAGTGGCGAGGTCGCTGACTTTGCGATGAATGCAGCGTGCGCCGCCGGCACTGGCTCGTTCCTCGACCAGCAGGCAAGTCGGCTGGGTTTGGAGATTGAGGAGCTTGCCCAGCTTGCCCTCAAATCCGCGCACCCGGCGCGTATGGCCGGACGGTGCAGCGTCTTCGCTAAGACCGACATGATCCACCTCCAGCAGAAGGCCACGCCGATGGAGGACATCGTCGCCGGCCTCTGCTTTGCCCTGGCCCGCAATTTTAAGAGTACTGTCGGTTCAGGTGCCGACATCATTCCGCCCATCTCTTTCCACGGGGGACTGGCTGCCAACCCGGGTATGGTCCGCGCGATGAAAGAGGTATTTCAGGCCGATGGTGATCAGTTCATCATTCCCGAGCATTTTGCGGCGATGGGTGCCATCGGTGCGGTGCTTAAGTCCCGCCAGATGGGGATGATGCACAGCTTCGATCCGACCAAGCTTGCGGAACTGAGCCGCCACCAGCCCAAAACAGGCGACGGGAAAAACCTCGAGCCGCTGCGGCTAGAAAAGTCAGTTATCGAGCATTCTCAGCTTGTCGAGCCGCACGCCGAGCCTGGGCAGAAGATCCCCGCTTATCTTGGCGTTGATGTTGGCTCAATCAGTACCTGTCTGGCAGTGATTGATGAGCAGGCCAACGTCCTGGCCAAGGAGTACCTGATGACCGCCGGCCGCCCGCTGGATGCAGTGCAGGAGGGGCTGCGCCGGATCAGCGGAAAAGTTGGTGACATCATTGCAGTTCGCGGGGTCGGCACAACTGGCTCGGGCCGCTACTTTATCGGTGATGTCATCGGCGCTGACGTGGTGACCAACGAGATCACCGCCCATGCTTGGGGTGCGCGCCAGGTGGATCCGGAGGTGGACACCATCTTCGAGATCGGCGGCCAGGACAGCAAATTTACCAGCCTGCAGGGCGGTGCGGTGGTGGACTTCGCTATGAACAATGTCTGCGCCGCCGGCACCGGTTCGTTCCTGGAGGAACAGGCTGAGCGGTTAGGCATCTCTATTAAGGGCGAGTTTGCCGACCTGGCCTTCCAGTCAACCTCACCGGCTGACCTCGGCGAGCGCTGCACGGTCTTTATGGAGACGCAGGTGACCCGCCATCAGCAGTCCGGTGTAGCCATCAAGGACATCTGTGCTGGCCTGGCCTACTCAATCGTCTTCAATTACCTCAACCGGGTCGTCGAGCACGGCCGAATCGGCAACCGCATCTTCTTCCAGGGGGGCACCGCGCTCAACCGGGCGGTGGTGGCTGCCTTTGAGAATGTGACCGGCAAGTCGATTACAGTTCCGCCCGACAATGAGGTGATCGGTGCGATCGGCTGTGCGCTGATTGCTATGGATCGGGCAACCGACGAGCCGAGTAAGTTTGAGGGCTTTGATTTCTCCGAGCGTAGCTACACGATGGAATCGTTCATCTGCGATGACTGCCCGAACCACTGCGAGATCAATAAGGTCACTGTCGCGGGTGAGGAGCCGTTGTATTACGGCAGTCGCTGTGGAAAATATGATATCAAGCGCAAGAGTAAGAGCAAATTTAAGGGCCCTGACCTGTTTAAAGAGCGCGAGAAGATGCTCCTACACAGTTACCAGCCGACAAAGCCGTTGCCGGCGGATGCCCCCCGGGTTGGCATCCCCCGTGCCCTGGAATTCCACGAACTTTTCCCGCTGTGGTATGGCTTTTTGACCGAGCTGGGCTATGAGGTAGTCCTCTCCTCACCAACCGACGCGGAAATCATCCACCGGGGGGTGCAAAACTCGGTTGTCGAGACTTGCTTCCCGATGAAGCTGATGCTTGGCCATACTCTCGACGTCATTGATAAGGGCGTTGATTACGTCTTCCTGCCTAGCGTAATCAACTTGCGGAAGAAAGACCCGGGGATGACCGATGCCTTCCTCTGCCCCTATTCGCAGAGTGTGCCTTATACGCTGAATACGGCGATAGATTTCGATGCCCACGGCGTCAAAGTTCTCAAGCCAGTGGTTTATCTGTCTCTGGGTCGCAAGCATATGATAAATGCGTTGAAGGAAGTCGGTGCTGAGGTAGGCAAAAGTAAGCGTGATGTCGCCCGGGCTGTGGATATTGGTCTGGAAGCTCTGGAACGATTCGAAGAGGGTTGTAAAGACCACGGTCAGCAGGTTTTGTCCCAGCTCAGTCCGGAGCGGTTTGGCATTGTCCTGGTCAGCCGCTCGTACAACGGCTGCGATCTGGGCGCGAACCTGGAATTACCCCGCAAGCTGGCTGAGCTGGGGGTATTAGCCATTCCTATGGATTTCCTGCCGCTCTCCGATGTCCGCCTGCGCGGCGACTGGTTCAATATGTTCTGGGGCTACGGACAGAAAATCCTGTCGGCGGCCGAGATAATCGCTAAAGATGACCGACTCCATGCCATTTATCTGACTAATTTCGGATGCGGTCCAGATTCGTTCCTCATCAACTTTTTCAAGGAACAGTTGGGTACTGAGCCCTCGTTGACTATCGAGATTGATGAGCACAGTGCGGATGCGGGGATGATTACCCGTTGCGAGGCATTCCTGGATAGCCTGCGCTCCATTGTCGGGCGTAAATTCGAGGGGGGCCGCGACTTTAGGGTTTTGACTATCGAGGCCGAGACCAAGCGGACAATCCTGCTTCCTAATATGAGTCCCCATACCTATCTGGTGGCTGCCGCGATTCAATCCTGCGGGATTAATGCCGAAGTTTTACCTGAGCCTGATGAGGAAACCCTCTACTGGGGGCGCAAGTATACCTCGGGCAAAGAATGTTTCCCCTGCATCGTTACTACCGGCGATATGGTCAAATACCTCAAGCGCGAGGACTTCGACCGTGACAAGACTGCCTTCCTGATTGGTGGCTCGGGCGGACCGTGTCGTTTCGGACAGTATAACACCCTCCAGCGGATGGTCCTGGATGACATTGGCTACCCAGATATTCCGATCTATGCGCCCAACCAGGCCCAAGATTTCTTTAAGGAGCTCGGTATCCTTGGCAAGGACTTGATGCGCCGCGCCTGGCAGGGGATGATAGCTGTAGATGTGCTCCAGAAGGCTCTCCTGGAGACCCGGCCCTACGAGACCAAATCGGGAGCGGCGGAAGTTGCCTTCCAGCGAGGTGTAGAGCGGCTTGCGGAAGCGATCCGGAATGGTAGGCGCATCATTGGTGTATTGGCCCAGAGCGTCGCCGACTTCAGGCAGGTACCAGTGGACCGCTTGGTGCCGCGCCCGCGCATCGGGCTGGTGGGCGAGTTTTATATCCGGGCTAACCCCTACAGTAATCAAAATGTGATTAAGAAGATCGAGGCGCTGGGCGGCGAAGTTTGGGTGTCACCGGTTAATGAATGGTTCCTGTACCGCAATGTCCGCCGCGGGATGCGCACCTGGCTTGACCGAAGATGGAAACTGTGGCTCAAGAACATTGTGATGGACCGGGTAATGCAGTACGATGAGCGTAAACTGGCAGCGGCCTTCGACGGCTTCTTGCGCAATGCCGAAGAACCCTCCTCACTGGAGGTGCTCTCCTATGCCTCTCCGTATGTACATCGCAGCTTCGAGGGCGAGGCAATAATGACCGTGGGCAAGGCCGTAGACTTTATGCAAAAGGGTCTTAACGGTGTCGTGGCCGTGATGCCCTTCACCTGCATGCCTGGCACTATCGCCCAGGCAATTCTCAAACGAGTGCGCCGCGACTTCAATAACATTCCGTTCCTGAATATGGTCTACGACGGTGACGAGCAGGTGACGAGCCAGACGCGCCTGGAAGCCTTTATGTACCAGGCGCAAGAATTTGCACAAAGCAGCGAAGAGGCGCGCGGAGTTACCCAGACCTGAAGACCTGCCTCTGTGACCGGTTCGCGTGCGGTTATCTGCAGCTAACCCTGAAGCACAACCCGGGGAGGGACCTACCGCTTGCGCTCGACATCAATCACCAAGCTGATGCCTCGGCGGCAGCGGGGCTTCACCGCCTGGGAGACAGTGGTCATCATCGCGCTGCTGGTCGCCCTGGCTTTCCTGGTGATGAAGCTGCTGGTCAGCGGCAGCGTCACTGACCAGCGCAAGCTGACCATCAGCCGGCTGGAGATGGTCGGCGAGGCGCTCATCAAGTACGGCATTGATAACGGCGGGCAGCTCCCCACCACTGAGCAGGGCCTGGTAGCTCTGCTGGAACCTCCTGAGATCGAGCCGAAGCCCCACAATTGGTGTGGCCCTTATCTACCTGATGCCCGGACAATTGAGGATGCCTGGGGTAGGAGGTTCCACTACGTCCGGCCCGGTGGCTCGGCCAATCCGCCCCGGCCCTATGACCTGTGGAGTCTGGGCGCCGACGGCGCCGAGGGCGGCCAGGGGCCCGACGCCGACATCCTCTCCTGGGACCGCACCACGCTGCTGCCCTGATGTGGGAGGTCGCAGCGACTGAGGCGAGCGGTAGTGCTGCCGGAGGGGGCTGTCGAGTAGGCCGAGTTTGCGAGGCCTGCGAGGCCGGCCCTCCTTGCCGAAGGCCCTGAGCTTGTCGAAGGGCGGGCTGGCCTCACTGCGTTCGACCAGCCCCTCCTGTATAGAACGAGCGGCCTGTGTCTCGTTCGCGGCTCACTAACCACTATCCACCGGCCACTAACCACTGCCCGCTCCCCAGCATCGCCTCGTTCTCGTCGAGCCACGCCAACGGCCCGGTCACCCCAGGCAGCAGGAATGTGAGCTTGTCTTCCCGAGGGATTTTGCGGTGCATCTGTTCCAGCCGGCAGAAGAGCCAGCGCGCCCGTATCAGATCCGGCAGGCATCGCCACTCCTCGGCGGTCAGCTCGTGCTGGGCCAGGTAGGGGCGCAGGAAAGCGCGCATCCGCGGCCAGCAGAACTCAAAGGACTGGGTGAGCGAGTAGATACCCGCCGGGTTTATGGCCTCCGGTCGTTGTCCGCTCAGGAACATCAAGCCGTCGGTGATGTCTATCAGGCGCGACTGGCGGCTGACCCAGTCGAAATCAAACAGGCCCACGACCTGGGCCCCCTGGAACTTCATATTGGCCTGCTGATAGTCGCCGTGGACGACCACCTGCGGCAGCGCCCAGTAGCGCTCATCCGGCGTGCGCTCCATCACCATGCGAGCCTGTGCCTCGAGATAGTCCAGCGTCTCGGCGGCCTCTTTAGGGGCAAAGTCGCCGGTATCCTCACCCGCCGCGAGCAGCTCGCGGGCCTCCGCGATCTCC
>JALGTU010000093.1 GCA_029821195.1 Candidatus Zipacnadia bacterium | reverse complement strand
GCCGACACGTTTGAGTTCTACAAGGCCTATCACGACATCACCCAGATCGGTCTGGGCTTGATTGCACCGGAGAATCGGCGTAAGTACCGTGCGCAGGTGCAGTGCTCACATGGGCTGTACGCCGACCAGCTTTTCAACCGGCGCGGGCGCAAGTATATCGAATCGTATATGACCCCGGAGGAACAGAAGCTACGGGCCGAGCACAACATCTATTATGCGCTGCACACCGCCGATGAGTATGCTTGGCTGTACACGGAGAAGATGAACTGGTGGGAGAGCAAGGATATGCCCGAGGGGCTGCGCGAGGCGGTCATATCGGCCCGGGAGAAGCTGGCGCGGGGCGCGCCATTAGGGTTCGATATGCAGGAGGTAATGGCGAAGGTCTACGCCAGGCGGGAAGAGGAGATCGCCAACAGCCTCATCAAACGCAGCGCCGAGGTCCTGCGCCGGGGCGCCAGCGACAATCCACCGGTAATTGACGGCCGGCTGGGCCGCGATACGTGGCAGAAGTTCAGTGTACTCGGCCCGTTCCTGCCGATGTTTCAGACGGGGAAGACGGAGGCTGTGGCGCTGGGGGAGGCCTGGATGACCTACGACGACGAGAACCTGTACGTCGCCTGGCGCTGCCAGGAGCCGAATATGGACAAGATGCTGGTAGTAGGCTCAACCCGTGATTCCGATGTGTGGGCCGGCAATGCCGTCGAGCTGTTCCTTTCTGCGGATCCGAGTGGCTTCCCCAACTATCATATTATCATCAACCCTAACGGGGTTCGCTGGGATGGCTGGGCGCCGGCGGGCGGCGGATATGATCTGACCTGGAATCCAGAGTACGAGGTCGCCGCCTCCCGGGGGCAGGACTACTGGAGCGTGGAGTTGGCAATCCCGTGGGCCTCGTTGGATATGACCGTACCGGCTGCGGGCACCACACTCTACGGTAACCTGTGCCGCTTCCGCAAGCCGGGCGACGGCGGCACGTCCTGGAGCCAGGTGGTAAATGGTTTTTTGGAGCCAGAGAACTTTGGCACGTGGACATTCAAGTAATAGGGGGCCCGTGAGTGATGAAACTGAGCTATTGCTGTGCGTTGGTGGCCGCAATTGTATTGTGGTTAAGCACTGGGCCAGAGGCGCTCACTACACCGGATCTAACGTATATCGCAGCGAGTGATGCACGGGTTGCAGCCGCTGGTGAATGGCAGCAACGCGAAGGCGACATACCGGGCCTTGGCTTCACGGGATGGTGGCAGAATGACAAGAAGGGTGATCGGCTCTCACTTGGCGTTGATGGGAAGTCCGTGGCCGTGGTAGTCCTGACCCACGTAGCTGGCGGGCATGCCGATATCCTGGTGGACGGTGAGATTGTCCAGACCATTGACACATTTGATATAGGCACCTCGGTGGGCAGCGGTTACCTGGACGCGCCGTCCGTAAATCCTCGGCAGATTATCGCTCTGGATCAGCCTCAGCCCGGCGAGCATGTGGTGACGGTCCGCGTTGCCGGCGTCACTTCTAACCCGCTTGGCCGCAACGGTGGGAAGATAGTCGGCGGGCCGACGGGTTTCGCGGTGAGTGTGGCCGGCTTCGTCACCAGCGACAAGCCCTTGCGCAGCGTCGCAGGCCGGGTGGTGGATGCCACGGGTTTGCCTATCCCGCGGGCAGCATTGCAATTCGAGGGTGCTGGGCTATCTCTGGAGGCAGCAGCCGGCGATGACGGTGCCTTTGCCTGGGCGTTGCCGGTCGGTGCTGGACGAATCAGCGTGCAGGCTCGCGACTATAAGCCAGCCGCGATTGCGGTGCCGGCGGGAGAGATGCAGAATCTCGAAATAGTCCTGGCCGAAGCCGACTCGCATCCGCTGGCCCACACCGTCTACCGGCCCACCGAAACCAGTCCGCTATTCGTCCAGCCGGGGGGCGTTCTGCAGGTCGAGGTGATCGAGCCCGAACCTGAGGGAGAATACGCCGTCGCGCTGGTGGATGCCATCTATCCCACAGAGGAATGGACGCTGGGCGTCGTGACGAGCGTGAAGAACGGCTTTGGGCGTGTCACGCTGCGCGTTGGTGTGCCGCCGGACCTCCCCGAGGGGCTCTACGACCTGCACGTTCGCGGTGCTGTGCAGTTCCCGGTGCGCCGGCGGGCGGTATCGGTGTGGCAAGAATGGCCGGAGGATTACGCTTTTGTGGCCCTGGACAGTATCGAGTCGGATTTGCAGACACTGGGGGCCGTGGCGCGCGAGATCAACATCATGAACCCGGCTTTTGTGCTGATAACCGGTGATAACATCAATAATCCGAAAAGTCACGACGTGGGCGTAGAGAAGTTCGAGAGATTGCTGGCGGTGCTTAATGAATTCACGGTTCCGACGGCGATGGTGCCAGGCAATCACGATCTGAGCACCTGGGGCGAACCCGGTCCGATTCACTGGTACCGGCAGGTCTTCGGGCCGGATCGGTTCACCTTCTCGTTCGGTGCCGATCGCTACATCGGGCTGAACAACGGCTGCTACCAGAAGGTACATATCGAGCAGTTCGATCCCACCCAGATTGCGTGGTACAAGCAGTTTCTCCGCCAGGCCGACGATGACGCGCTGAAAATTGCATTCCGGCACATAGTCTACGGCAACTACACCTGGTGGCCACAGTGGGAGCGGGAACTGGGTGCGGACCTGGTGGTGTATGGGCACTATGCGCAGGACAAAGTCGAGCGCAAGGGCAGCACGGTGTACGCTCAGACCGCCGATGTGGCCCACCGCATCGGCGCGATGCGATGGTTCACGGTGCACAACCATCAGGTGGAGGCGCAGATCAATACCGCCTACTGGAGAGGGATAAGGCCGGGCCGTGCCCCTTCGCTGCGGTACAATCGCATCTCGGTATTCCAGCGGCCAGTGGGAGGCAGGCCAAAGACTTACCTGGTTGAAGTACACAATCAACACGCTCAGGACTTTCCTGATGCGCGCGTGCGGCTGGCACTGCCACCTGGGACTTACGGGATAAGAGGGGAAGGAGTTCGCATCCTGCGCCAGGTTGATCGGGACGATGAGACGGCGCTGGAGATTGCTGTGGCGCTGCCGGCTGATCAGTGGCAGCGTTTCGTGGTTGGTCCTGACGCTCAGGCTTTGTCCAACATACCTGCGGTGCGCGAGTTTCACCAGGCCGGGCCAGCGAACGAAGCGCTGCCGGCGTCCCTGGTATGCCGGTTTTCGTTTGATCAGGACGAGCTGGCAGTGCCGGCGGACGTCAGCGGCCAGGACAATAGCGTGTACTTGTGTTCGGGGCGCATCGTGCCCGGCCGTGGTGGCGGCGTTCTGCAACTGCGGGAGGACTTTCTCGAGGCCTGTATGGTGAGACCGTCGCTGTCCCTGCAACTGCCCGACGAGATGACCGTGGCGCTGTGGGTGCGACCCGCCGGTAACGACGAGACCGGAATTCTCGTCAGTGCGGGGGGCAGCGGCAGCACCAGGCACGTCACCTATCAGTGGGAACTGGCACTCGAGAGTGGGAAAATTCGGTTCACCACCAGCCCGGACGGAGCTGCACGAAACACCTTAAGCTCCCCTGAAGCGATTGCCCCGGGAATCTGGACGCACATCGCGGCCAGCTACGACGGGACGCACAACTACATCTGGATCAACGGCCAGGAAGTCGCCAGGAAACAGGCTGGGGGGGGCCTCAACGCCCTGGCCGTCGAGAAGCAGCAGCCGGTCTGCCTGGGTATTGATCCGGCCCGCTACTTCCGGTCATACTATGATGGGTTGCTGGACGAGGTTATGATCTTCAGCCGGGCTTTGCCCGCGGGGCAGATTGCCTCGCTGTATCAAGCCACGGTTGTGGATGACGCCGGGCAGTGACCGGTGTTGCGGGCAATCACCCGCCGGGCCAGGTGGGGTTAAGTCTGCCCGCTGACCAGCAGGATGGGGATGGGGCTGCGAACTGCGATGTCCTCGGCGAGGGATCCGAAGAAGACTCTACGTAGCCCCCGCCGTTTGGCCCCGACGGCCATCACGATGACATCGTGATGAGCAGCCGCCCCCAGTATCTCGTGCACGCGCGACTCGGCGGCCACGGCTCGATAGGTCGCTGTGCCGGGAACCTGTTGGCACATCGGCCAGCCGGCCAGGTCTTCGCGGCTCTGTGTCAACTCGTGCGGCGGGGTCTCGGGAGGCAGGAGTCGCAGGATAGTGATGTAGTGCTCCTCGATCTCCCCCAGCGCGCAGACCAAGGGGTGAACCGCGGCGAATTCCCTATCAGTGGTCACCGGCACCAGAATCCGTTCGGTGTGCAAAGGACCAGCGAATCTGACCACTACGACGGGGCAATCAGCCTGGCGGGCAACGGCATCCACAGTTTGACCAAAGAGGCGTCCTCGCTGGGTCAGTGGGTGCCCCAGAACTATAGCTCGGGGATCATAGATGTTGGCAGCTCGCAGTATGCCCTGAGCGGGTTCCTGGGCGAATTCGACCTCCCGGTGCATATAGTAGCCCAAACTCTTGATCTCTTCTTGGGCGATATGGAAAAGCTCCATAGTCTCAGAGTCAGGAGCCTCTTGCCAGAAGTCGTCTGTTTCCTGATCCGTGATAACATGCAGCCCCAACGGTACCGCACTGTAGTAGTTACTTAGCAGCGCGGCGACACGAATCAGGCCAGGAGTGGTGGTGGGGTGGCTTAGTCCGGTCACCACAAAGCCGGTGGGCTCATCAGGCACTTTGAGCTTCGGCCACGTCCACGGCACGACTTGGATGCCATCCAGCTCGCCGGGCAGGACTTCAGCGGCAGGGGCGGCTCCCGCACGAGCCTCGGGTGTCTCCCGGCAGTAGACGGCCATGAGCCGTACCAGGGGGGGCCCGATCAGCTCATTGATTACGACGCTGGCCACGACCACGTTGATGACGACGCTTCTGATCAAGTCGAGCTGCGGGTCCTGCCGGACCAGGTAGGCCAGACCGATAGCCAGGCCTGCCTGGGGGAGCAAGCCCAGGCCAATTACGCGCGCCTGCTCAGCCGGCAGTCCGGCGGAGCGGGCACCGAGCCAGGCGCCGACATACTTGCCTACTGCGCGGGCGATGATAAAGGCAATGCCGATGGTACCAGCGGCTACCAGTTCGCTCAGATGGAGTTGGGCGCCGGCGAGGGTGAAGAATATGCCGTAGATGGGCGGCTCAAAGTCATTGAGGGCGCGGAAGGCGCGCACGTCGCGGCGGTCGCGATTGACTACTGTGAATCCCGCGGCCATCCCGGCCAGCAGAGGCTGGAGGCCCAGGAACATGGCTAGGCCACCTACGAAAAGCACCGAGGTCAGGGCGACAACCAGGACGTCGGCGCGTTTGGATAGCCCGTGCACGATGATGTCGGTGAGCAGGCCGATACCTACACCCAGCATCAATGCTAACGAGGCCTCGACCAGGGGGGTTAAGGTCTGCACAAGACCAAACGTGCCGCCGGTGCCCAGCAGCATCTTGGCAGCAGCCACACATATGCCGAACAGGGTTACCGATACCACGTTGTTGACCACGACGCTGGAAAGGACCAGTCGGGTCACCGGGCCGGAAGCTTCCGCTTCCTGAATGACTGCGACCGTCGCCGCCGGCGCGGTGGCAACAGCTATTGACGCGCAGACCAGCGCTACGGCCACCGACTCCGCCAGTCCCAGGCCTGTGGCCCGGGCAGCGAGGCCCACGAGCAACCCGACCAGCACTGCGGTCAGCGTTGATTCACCGGCGCTGACGCGGGTTAGTGTCCGCGCGGTGCGGCTGAGCTGCTGGAGGTCGAAGCGCTCCCCGATGGCGAAGGCAACCAGCATCAGCGCGATGGTCGTGAAGGCTTGCAGCTCCGATTCGAGGGCCTCGGTGGGAATGAGGCTTATGCCGCTGGGGCCGAGCGCTATGCCCGCAACGATGAATCCGGTTACCGACGGCAGGCGCACCAGCTTGGCCAGCCGTGCCGCGGCAAAGCCTGCCGCCAGCAGGAGACTCAAGGCGAAAATCAAGTTGACCTGGCCGGCCTCAAGCATGACTAGACCACTTCATCCAGCAAGCTGTCCCTACTGCTAATTATGCAGATTGGTCAGGTAAGCTCCCCAAGAAGCTCCTGCGACTTACCCACTATTGCGTCAACTACTGCCTTTACACCTGCCTGCCCGTATTCGAGCGAAGCACTGCCGCGCGGGTCGGTGCCCATGACGCCGACCAGCTCCTCATTCGGGTCCGCAGGCAGCCGACTCATATCAACGAGGTCGGGCCGCAGCGCCATCAGTAGCGACGTCTCCCACTTGGCGGCGTGGTCGCCGGCGTCGGGAATCTGCTCCCCGACCAGTTCGTAGCCGCTGCATGCCCAGGCCTGGGCAGCCGGTGTACGAGGCAGTCCCAGGCTGTACCACTCGACCGCGGCCTGGGCGTGGTGGCGAATCGGGTAGTGCCCGGCGATGATCGTCATCACCTTGAAGCCCAGGCTCTCGACCTGGCGGAGCATGTGCACGAGCAACTCGATGTAGAACCGGTCGGCGTCGTGGTAGTCGCGACCCATATAACCCGGCGCGAAGTTCTCGGCAGGCAACCCCATCTTCTCGGCAATCGCGTCGCGGTGGTTAGGATTGGTCTCCATCAGGTGCGACTCGCGCGGCTCGCCCCAGTACAGTGGGGGAAAGGCCAGCCCGCCGCCCTGCTCGGCGCATCTGACCGCCAGCATATCCGCCTTCAGTGTATCATTGCCCACTGCCAGATGCTCGCCGTGCCACTCGACGCCGCCGATGGGCAGATACGCAATCGGGCATGTCTCGCGGGCGGCGACTATCTCGTGTGGAAGCATTTCGTTGTAGCGTACCTTAGACATTGCTCTTTCTCGCTTTCTGTTTAGCGGGGCAGCTTTGCTATGCTCAAGCGTCAAATTCGTCCATCGTCACGATGCGGCCGGTGTCGGCCGATTCTTCAGCGGCGAAACACAAGCGGGTGGTCTCGTATGAGTCGCGCGGCGGCGTCATAGGGGGGAGGCCTTCTGTTACCCGGCGCACGATATCTGCGGTTTGGTCGAAGGTGTTGTGAAAATAGAAGTGGTCCTCGGGTTCCTCCCAGGTGAGGTCTTCCACCCAGTCGCTCTGGAAGCGCTCGGGCGTTTTGCTGAAGGCCCACCGCTTGATGGTGCGGTCGAAGACTGAGATAGCTGCTGCACCCTTCGTGCCCACGACGAGATAGCTCAGCGCATGGCCGTCGCCCTGCTGCTGGCTGACGACATTCTGGAGGGAGTCGCCCTCGAAAGTAGCTGGTGGGCCCATAATGAAGCTGAGGTGACTGACGGCTCCGTTGTCGAAGCGATAAGTGGTGTGGTAGTTATCACGCACCTGATAGTGGGAAATCACGTTGGGCGCGCAAACAGAATAGACACTGCTGACCTTGGCACCGACCCACCAACGCGGTAGGTCCACGTAATGGCTGAGCTTCTCGCCGAACATGCCCCCGGAGCTGCTCTTGCGGTTCCGCCAGGAGCCCTTGGGACGAGACGCACTGGTCGCGTAGTAGCAATGGGTGTTCATGACCTCGCCGAGCAGTCCCTGGTCAACCCACTCTTTGACCTTCGTATAGAGCAGGGAATAGCGCAGTTCGAAGCCTATCTGGAGAAAACCGCCGGTACGCTCCGCGGCCTCGACCATCTCCCGGGCATCGGCGAGCTTCGTGGCCATCGGCTTCTCGCACATGACTGCCTTCCCGGCCTCCAGCGCCGACACAGTCAGTGGTTTGTGCCCCAGCGTCGAGGCGGTCACGAATACCAGGGGCACGTCGCTATCGCCCAGTATCTCCTCCACGTCCGTAGTGCCGTCAATGTCGTAGTGTTCGCATACGTCGGCCAGGCATTCTTCGCTGAGGTCGCAGGCGACCACGGCTTCAACGCCGTCAATCTTGTGCAAGTGCTCAATGACGGTGCGGCCCATGCCGCCGGCACCCAGGACGCCGACTTTCATGCTGATTCCTCCGATTTGTGTGATAGTCTCCAGTTATTCGGCTGGCATTATGTGATATCGGATTCGCCCATATTTACCGGGTGGGCGGTACTCCCGGAGTGCTTGGAAGCTCCCCCGTGCGCCGCGACGAATTCCTGCGCTTGCGGCCAGGTCAGGATGCCCTCTTTGGCCCCGAACCTGGACACCACCGAGGCGGCATTGGCGGCGCCGATGCGCATGGCCGCATTGAGCGAGAGGCCCTTGTACAGCCCAACGATGCAACCGGCCGCAAAAGCATCGCCGGCTCCCACCGTCGAAACCACTTCCGTGGGATATGCCGGCATTGTGTAGAACGAGCGCCCGTCGTAGCCCCACGAGCCCTCCGCGCCGACGGTAATGATCACGTTCCGGCAGCCGGCCTCGTTCAGCAGCCGCAGCATCTGCCGCTCATCGGTTGGCCCCCGCTCCGGCGCGACGCCGGTCAGCTTGTACGCCTCGCTGCGGTTGAGGAATATCGCAGTGGTATGCGCGAAGACGTCGGCGAGCTTGTCCATACCCCCCGCCAGTTGGGTACCGCCCGGATTGATCGCCACTTGGATATCGTGCTGGCCGGCGAATACCGCCAGCTCGCGGAACAGTGATGCGCTGGGCCCGTGCATTGAGCCGATGTATATCCACGCCGCCTCAGCGAGCTGCTCCCAGGGAATATCTTCTGCACATAGCTGGGTAGCTGCGCCGCGATAGACCAGGATAGTCCGATCGCCGGTAAAACCGGTTATGATTACCGAATAGCCGCTGGCGTAGTCGTCACACTCAATGAACAGCGAGGTATCCGCACCAGATTCTTGCACCGACTTGATGATGCGCTGGCCTATCAGATCCCGGCCGATCTTGCAGAGGGCAGCGGTCTGCAGGCCCATTGCCGCACAGGTGGCTGCCGTATTAACCGCCCCGCCACCGGTATCAAGCACAATGCTGTCCACGTTGATCTTTGCGCCGTAGGGTAGCGCCAGGTACTCGTCCTTGTGATGCCTGTCTTCGAAACCGACGATCTTCGTCTCGTCAAGGTTGACGAAGACATCTTCGGTGGCGCTGCCTACCGTGATAATGTCAAACATTTTGCACTCCGTCTATCCCAGATTATTCATGAACGGCTTGTGGAAAACCCGCTTTTTAGGCAAAAAAGCCGGTTTCCCACACCCTTCCGGCAAAAACTTTGAAAGTTGACTAACGCAGTTGATAGTTGCATCGCGTCGCTTTCACAACGAACTGTGAACTGCCGTCAGTGGCTTTAGGGCTTTTGAGGGGCACTTGCACCTCTATGCAAGGCTCATGTCTTTATCTTCGTGAATAATGCTGGTTGGCTGGGATGATCTGTCCTGCCGGAGTCAATTCGCGGCTTCGGGGGCAATTTCCTCCTGACCAACCTGGTAGGAGGATATCGCTCCCCGATGGTCGAAACTGCGTAGGCAGCTCTACAGCAGAAAGGAAGTTGAATATGTCAGAAGCGAATCTGCTGGCGGCAGTTGACCGGAACAGCGACGAGATTGTCCGAACACTCCAGGAGTTGGTGCGCATAAACACCGTCAATCCCTACGCCGGCGACGTTGCTCCCGGCGGGGAAGGTGCCGGACAGGAGTACCTGGCGGCGAAGCTCGAGCCACTCGCCACGCGCATCACCTGGCTGGAGGTCCCCCCGGACATCTTCGAGCGCAGCGGCGTTATCGGGCCGGAGGGACGCGAGTTTGAGGGGCGACCGGTGGTCGTCTCGGAGTTTGAGTTCGGCGGCGAAGGCCCTTGCGTAGTACTCAACGCGCATATGGACACCGTCGGCGCGGACAATATGGAGATCGAGCCGTTCAGCGGCGAAATCCGCGACGGCAAGCTCTGGGGGCGGGGAGCCAGCGATGACAAATCCGGTCTGGTCACCATCTACGGCGCGATCAAGTCGCTGCTGGACAGCGGCGCTGCGCTTGCGGGCAAGATAATCTTTCACAGCACCATTGACGAGGAGGCCAACGGCAGCGGCGCGGGTACGCTGGCCTGCATTGACGCCGGCTACACCGGGGATGTGGCAGTTGTCGTGGATGGTCCTGCCGGGCCAATCATCGTCGGCTGCTACGGCTGTTTGACTGCGGACGTCTTTGTCGAAGGCAAGGAGGGTCACGCGGCCCGGGGCGATGGTATCTCGGCGCTGGAGAAGGCCCTGCTCGTCAAGGCCCAGATTGACGACTTCGCGACTGAGCTGGACGCGAAGTATCCCGGCTGTCTGGTCAACATCGGCATATTTGAGTCGGGCAATCTCCCCGCAGTTATCCCGGGCTGGGCGCGGATGTCGCTGAACATCGTCTATCCTACCGAAGAGGCTACGGCCTCGCGCGAGGCGGGCGAAGGCTGGAACGGCAGCCTGCTGCGTCGCATCTTCGAGGCGAAAGTGGCGGAAGCTTGCGAGCAGGACGAGTGGCTGGCCGAGCACCCGCCGGAGGTGCGCTGGGTCAAGGACCTCATCCCCTTCACCCAGCCCGAGTCGTTGCCCTTGGCGATGCAACTGGCCGACGCCTACGACGCCTACGAAGAAGTCACCGGAAAAGTGCTGACCGCGGAGGTTCTCAATGCCTGGACCGAGTCGGCGTATCTTCAGGCGCTGGCGGGCATGGATACCGTCAACTTCGCGCCGGGTGAGCCGGGCCAGGCGCACGGCCCGCGCGAGCACGTGGACATCCAGACCGTCCTGGACTATACCAAGGCTTTGGCGCTCTATCTATACCGGCTCTTGTCCGTATCATAGCCTCTGACCGCATGTGAAATCATCCGACGTTTCTGATCAGCTTGGCAAAGAAGGGACCAATCATGAATACGTCACGTAAAGCCCGATCTGCTTCGCGGATGCTAAGACTGCTATCATTGCTGGCAGTCTGGGCGTTCATGACCTATGTTACATTCTTGCACCAGAAAACCGGTGGTGGTCCGGAAGGCGCGCCGACTGTCCACACGCTGTGTCCTTTTGGGGGGGTGG
>JALGTU010000092.1 GCA_029821195.1 Candidatus Zipacnadia bacterium | reverse complement strand
GTACAACTTCTGCGCTTCGTCGTCCATCAGGTAAATGACTCGGTAACGGGACCAGTGTAGCGACCCATAGCCCGCAAGATTCGCCGCCAGAGGCCAACCTCGCTTGTCCGGATCGGTTGCCAGCTCATCCGCTACTTCCAGCAGCTTGCGCTGAATGCGGTTGTCAGTTGTCTCCCCCAACAGCTCCAGCGCCGGTTCGGTCCATTCTACAGTGTAACTCATAGGCCCAATTTTTGCCTGGCCTGCTCCGAGGTGTAAGTCCGGCCTGCCTTAATTGCCTCAATGCTCTTCCGTAATGCGGCCATTAGCTTCTCGTCGCCAATAATCTCGAGCGTCTCGGTAATGCTCTCGAACAATGCCCAGGGCATAATCGCCAGTACCGGTTCGCCGCGGCGCGTCACGGCGAGCGCGGTGAGGTCCTTCTTCGCCAACATCTCGGGTAATTGCGTGAGATGCTGCCTAGCTTCACTTACCGACAGGGTTTCAGAGACGAGGCCCCTTTCTGCTGTGGTGGTCACTGAATAGTCCTCTCCTTTTCCTTGTTCCGTGATACGGCAAGTGTCTATTTCATTGTACATACATTTGCCTACTTCGTCAATACCCTATCGGCTCTCCACCCAAACTACTGAAATCCCTTCTGCTCAGCCACTGCTGCCAGTCCACTCGTCAGCCCGATACCTGCAACTGGTTCAGCAACTCGTGGAGGTGGGGACGCAGGTTGGGGTCAAGGTAATCGAAGTTCACGCCGCGGTCGGTGATCTCCCAGAACTCCGGCTCAGTCACGCCGAGCAGCTCCTCGCCCAGCCGCGCCAGCACGTCAGGCTCAACCTGGCCCAGCGCCTCCTGCATCTGCTCACTTAGCGACTCCGCTCCTTCAGACAGATAGAACGCGCCCAGCGCCAGCCACATCTTGTACACACCCCGCAGGGCGCGGGTGAAGCCACGCCGGTGGAGCGTCGTACCTAACCTCAGGAAAGCCCTGAGCAGCTCAGCAGTCCGCGGGCAGTCTTGTTGATAAGCCACCTGGTTGAGAACGCGCAGGTCATAGGCTACTGTCTCCACCACGAACTGCACCACCGCCGCCACCACTATCAGCATCGGCATAGCCCGCGCCCAGCGCCGGATGTGAGGCGATATGCCCTTCATCGGTTCACCTTCTCCCGCACAAACAGGAAATACAGCGCTGCTCAAGCAGTTCGCCGCCGACGAGGGTGACACCTACCTTGGTCGTCATCCACTGCGGTACCGGAGGGGCCTGTCGAGCGGGCCGAGCATCGCGAGGTCCGGGAGGCTGGCCCTACTACGCGGGCCGGCTTCACTGCGTTCAACCGGCCCCTCCAGGCTGACCCTTTCGCCCGCTATCCACTATCTAGGCTCCGGCCTTGGCTGAGGGGAAGGACTACTGAGGTAAGTCCACATAACAAAGTTGGAGGCGGCGGCCGGAATCGAACCGGCGAATAGCGGTTTTGCAGACCGCTGCCTTATCCTCTTGGCTACGCCGCCTCCGGAGGCTCTGAGGGCGAGTTGGGCGATGCCCAACCCGCCCCCCAAACTGGAGCGGAAGAGGAGATTCGAACTCCCGACCTTCTGCTTGGCAAGCAGATGCTCTACCAACTGAGCTACTTCCGCATTTGGTTCTCAATATGTTGGAGCGGGAAAGGGGATTCGAACCCCCGACCCTCAGCTTGGGAAGCTGATGCTCTACCAACTGAGCTATTCCCGCCCACAACTACTCGCCACCACGCCGTTGCCGTTGTGCTGCCGTTGTGCTGTCGTTGTGCTGCCGTCAAATGGTGGGCGGTGCAGGGCTTGAACCTGCGACCTCTTCCGTGTGAGGAAAGCGCTCTTCCCGCTGAGCTAACCGCCCGTACCTCGTCCGGTGTACTTCTGGTGCCGAGGGCGGGATTCGAACCCGCACGAACCGCGAGGGTCACTAGCCCCTCAAGCTAGCGTGTCTACCAATTCCACCACCTCGGCGCGTTATCAAATAAGTATACAAACAACGGCGCGGTTAGTCAAGCCGCCGACCCACAGATTATTGCCCTGCCGCCAAGGGCCCACCTGCCACCTCAAGGGCGCCTGCTACTTGCTCAAGGCCTCCGCAAAGATCGCCTCGACGCTCTGGGCCACCTTATCCGGCGCGAACTGGGCTTGCAGCACTTTGCGGGCCCACTGCGGGTCTGGTTCGCTGCGCTCGCAAGCCTGCCGGATCTGGTCGGCGAGCAGCGGGGGATCAATCTCGGCCCACGCCGCTCCGGTATCGCCGAAGTTGGCCGCGATAGCCTCATTGACATTGTCAGGGGTAACCAGTCCAAACAGGCCCGCGACTCCCAGGCCAATCACCTTGCAATTGCCGGCCAGAGCTTCCAGTGCACAATATCCGGCGCCGACTACTATTTCGGCGGAGGAAATGAACCGCTCCGGGTGGGCGGTCGCGCCCACCACTTCAATGACCTGCCGCCCCAGCCGGCGATTGAGTTCACTAGCCTTACGTCGGACCAGCTTGAGCTGCGAGCCGGTGCCCGCGACAGTGAGCAGCATATTGCCGAACTGCGGCAGCAACAGAGCGATGGCCTCCACTAGATCCAGGGCAACGCTCCCTTTGGTCCTGGTCAGCCGCCCCAGATACAGCACCCGGGTAGTATCATCGTCCTGCTCACCAGGCCGAAATCGGTCGAGATCTACCGGCAGCCGGATGAGCCGGAGCTTGTCGGCCAGTGCGGGGTACCTGGCGGCGTAGGTCTGCCGGGCATTCTCGCTGAGCACCACGAGGGAGCGGGCATATTCTACTGCTGCCATGGACCGTGTCAGGTCGGTGATGCTATGCAGGCTCATCACCAGAGGAATGCCCTCGCGCTTGCAGGCGGACAGCGCATGCTGCGCACAGCGAGTCGTCTGGGTATTCACCAGGTCAATTCTCTCGCGCCGGATGAGGGCCCCGATCCTACGCGCCGCCCACCCGGCCACAGGCGGATGCCACGAGGGCTTCTTGCCCAGTGCTGCCTCCAGTCCAGCCGAGCCGGTACCGGGCCGGATCATCAGCTCACACTGGTGCCCCCGCCGCTGGAGCGCGGGCAGCAAGGTACGCAGGTAAGTTGTACCTCCGCCCAGACGTGCGTTTCGTTGCACAAACAGTATCCGCATGTTCCCACTCATGTTGCTGCGCAAGCGGCCTGACTAGTGCATAGTTGCCTAAGTGAGCGCAATATCGCTTGTCCCTTTCGGGCCGGCCTCGCTACGCTCGACACGGCCCCTCCGACGGCCTATTTCACCCCGTACAATAAGATTCTCGGAGGGGCCTGTCGCAGGAAGTTTCGCAGGGCGAAGCTTCCAAGGCTGGCCCTAAAAGTGCGAGCAATCTTAGGCCGATTCATCCAACCAACTACTGCAAGCACTAGCAGAACGAGAGCAACTGTCTGCTCCGCACTCTCCCGCAGGAGCTACAGCCACGGTTCGTATATCTCCCAGAGCCGCTCAGAAAAGCTAACCGGGCTGTACTTGCTTACGCATTCTTGCCGGGCTTGTGTGCCCATCCTTGCTGCCGTTGTCGGGTTATCTACCACCCACTTGATGCGGTCGGCCAGCAGCCGAGGATTCCTCGGCGCCACCAGCAGCCCGGTCTGCCCGTCTTCGAGAATGACCGACGGCCCCCCGGCATCCGTGGATATGACCGGCACGGCGCAGGCCATGGCCTCTTTGAGGGCAATGCCGTCAGCCTCGCGCAGCGAAGGGAGGACGAAGACATCCAGCAGGTTCATACAGGCGGCGATGTCATCGCGATAGCCGGCGAACGTTACCCGCTCGGCAATGCTCAGATCACCGGCCAAGCGCTCGAGGTTAGCGCGTTGCCGCCCCTCGCCCACCAGAAGCAGCCACAGGTCATCGCGATTGCTTACGAGTTGCTCAAAGGCGCGCAGCAGATACTGAAGCCCCTTCACGCTGGCCAGCCGCCCGATGAAGCCGACCACAAAGGCCGACTCCGGAATGCCGAGCTGCGCGCGCAGTTCAGGGTCAGGCTCAGCAGGCTGGAATTGGCCGGTCTCCACACAATTGGGCAGCACACGCAGCAGCGATTCGTCGTATCCACAGTGGCGCTGATAGAAATCGGCCATATAGCTGTTGAGCACGATTACCTGGTCCACATACCGGCGCATCAGCCGGCTCATTACCGCCCGATGCAGGCCCAGGCGCAGATCGTGATGATGCACGAAGTGGTACGGCACACCGGCGGCGCGGGCGGCTCGGCCGGCATGAACGTGGGTGCTGAAGCCATGACTGTGCACTATGCGCGGGCTGGCGCGACGAAGCTGGGCCGCGAGTGCGCGGGTAGTGGCCGACCGATAGATGTGCTTATCCAGACCCAGCGAGCGCCCGGGCACGGGTAGCCCTTGCAGACGGGGACTCGGATCGCCACCAAGGATTGCCCAGACCTGGCAGCTCACACCCCGCTCGTGCAGTGCCTGCACCGCGGCGGCGGTCACGCCATCCGTACCCGGCAGGCCAAAGCAGGTCAGCACCATTACCACATCAACCTGGGACATCAGGGCAACTTCTCCTGGTCACGGCGCACGTCTCCTCCGCCCGGCCCGCTCCCGCCCAAGATCCGGCCACCGCATTAGGGTACCTCTACCCAACTATAGTCTTGTCTGACTGTCTTTCGTGGTGCTGGCGCATCATACCTTCTCTGGACATGTCGTGATTTATCGCACAGTTACGACTCACCTGGGAACAAATCTGAGTAGGGCGGGCGTTGTGTTGACATAGAAAAGCGAAACGGGGTAGACTCTTGGCTGCACGCGTGATTTTCCGGCGACCGCCCGGTGGTCGCAGCACCCATTAACTAAACCAGTAGCCCCAGATTCCCAGTAGATTGCTGACGAGTGGAGGTGGACTCGCATAGCTACCGTACTTAGAACCGAGAACCTGGCGAAGATCTACACTCACGATATAGAGGGCAACCCGGTCGGGCTGATTGATTTGAGTCTGGAGGTGGCCAAGGGCCAGATTTTCGGGCTGGTCGGGCCGAATGGTTCAGGTAAGACTACCACCCTCAAACTCCTGCTCGGCCTGGTCTTTCCCACCTCAGGGACCGGCGAGGTCTTCGGCTATCCCCTGGGCAGTCCCATCTACAAGGAGCGCATTGGCTTCGTCCCCGAAGGCCCCTACTTCTATGACTACCTCAACGCCGTGGAGCTACTCCGCTTCTACGGCAGTCTCTTCGGACTAGGAGGGGCCAGGCTGCAGGAGCGCATCGAATCCCTGTTGAAGCTAGTCGGGATGTGGGACCGCCGTGACCGAAAGGTGGTAAACTACTCTCGCGGCATGCTCCAACGTATCGGACTGGCCCAGGCCCTCATCAACGAGCCTGACTTGGTCTTTATGGATGAGCCCACCGCCGGTTTGGACCCCATCGGAGCCATCCAAATCCGCGAAGTTATCAGACGATTGCGCGACGACGGCAAGACCGTCTTCCTCTGTTCCCACCTACTCAAGGAGATGGAGCCACTGTGCGACTCCGTGGCAATCCTGAACCGAGGTGTGGTCTGCCGCACCGGAACGATGACAGAATTGCTGACCGGTGAAGACAGCCACTATGTAGCGACATTCCGCGGGCTGGCCGAAGCCTCCTTGCAGCAACTCCAATCCCTGGCTATGTCGGTGGAGCAGAACGAGGAGGAGTACACCGCCAGCTTCCGCGACCAGAGCTCCGCCGTCACCGCCGCTGAAACGTTGGCCGGCAGTGGGGTGGAATTGGTGGCGCTGCAGCCCTACCGACTATCACTCGAAGAAGTCTTTATTGACGCCGTAGGAGGTATGCCCCAATGAAAGCAATTTGGCGCATTGCCAAGGCGACTTTTCACGAAGCGTGGCGCCGCCGCTTCTTGAATGGCATCCTGGTCTTTGCCATCCTGATTATCGGTTCATCGTGGACATTCACCTATCTGCAGCCCGGAGCCGAGTTGAAGATGCTGATTGACACTGGCCTGGGCGCGATCCGCTTCTTCGGCATGCTGATCGCCATATTCCTCGGCGTGCGGCTCATTCCCGACGAGCTGGAAAGACAGACCATTCACACGCTGCTGGCTAAGCCGGTGACTCGAGTCCAGTTTATGCTGGGCAAGTTCTTTGGCGGCCTGGCCACTGTTTTTACCAACGTGGCGCTGATGGGCATCACCTTCTTCATTGTCTACGCCATCAAGGCCCCTCAGTTCCAGAACGCGGCAGCGGAAGAGGGCCCCACCTACTCAATGCAGTTTATGAGCGCTAACATCGCCAAGGCTATTGGCTTGTGCTTCTTCGAGCTAGCCGTGCTGCTGAGCATTGCCGTACTCGCCTCTATCCTGTTCTCGTGGATCCTGGCGTCAATCTTCTCCTTCTTTATCTACTTCGTCGGGCAAATGGCCGACTTCCTCCGCGAACTGGCCAGTCCTGAGCACGGCGCCGACCCCATCTCCTCGATTGTGTTCAACGTGCTCTACCGCATCCTGCCCCACTTTGAGATATTTGACATCCGCGAGAAGATACTCCTGGATGATTTCGTGCCCTGGGGCCTGCTGAGGAATGTCACCGCCCAGGCGATTATTTACGTCGTAGTCGTGTTGATGCTGGCTTACTTGTTCTTCAACGAACGCGAGGTATAGACCCTCAAGTGGGAAAGGGCAAGCAAAAATGAGACGTTCGCGCCGCCATAAAGCGCTTATCTTAGGGATCGTGGCGCTGCTGATTGTCGGCTCAATTCCTCTCCGCGACCATATCCGATATGAGCGCCTCGTGTTGGGCATCCGCCGGCCGATGCCCCTGACCAAGATTGTGGACTTCGACCCCACAGCCATTACCGGTGTAATGATCGGTGCGATCCTGGGCGGCTTCCGCGAAATCGCGGCATCCATGCTCTGGGTCAAGGTTCATACGCTCTGGAACGAGGGCAAAGGCACCTGGCTCAAGTGTCTCAACCTGATGCGCGCGGTGACGCTGCTCGACCCCCACTGGATCGAGCCGTGGCGCACCACGGCCTGGCACTTGGCTTACAACTTATATGTGGAGACTGAGGACGCCGAGGAAAGAGCTATCTTGCTCGACAAGGGTATCTCTGTGCTCAAAGAAGGCATCTCCTGGAATCCCGAAGAGGACACCCTCTACGTCGAACTGGGCTGGACCTACTTCGACAAGCTCGATGACTACGAACAGGCCGCCAAGTGGTTCCGCAGTTGCCTGCAGTTCGAGCATCCCGCGTATGTTGACCGCTTGATCGCCCACGCCTACGAACGACTGCCCAACATCCCCAAGGCGCTTGACTGGTACGACTACTGCCTGAAGAGAAATCCTAGCGACGCGATCGCCAAGGGCGCGATCCTGACCATTCGCGAGCGGTACCTGGAGGCGTGGTGGCTGATGGAAGCCGGCGACTACGAGGCCTCTCTGGCGGCCCTCGAGCGACATTTGGCTGTCGATCCGGAAGACACCATCGGCCTGCACTTATGCGGGCATATCCAGGAACAGGCCGGGAACCTGGAAGAGGCACTCGCGGCGTGGCAGAAAGCCGCGGACAACTTCGTCCTCGACGATCTGGCCCGCCGCAAGGTCGCCGAGCTAAGCGTCGCACTGGGCAAGCCGGTACCGCCGGTTGCTACTCACATCCTGCGCGAGCGCCATCCCGAGCAGATGGCTCCGTCCCGGCAGGTCCCCAGGCCCTAACCATCCTTCGCCGCCCAGTTGGCCCAGCCCACGGGCTACCCGCACCTGCACCCGTGGCATTACTGCTTAACCCGTGGGCTCCCCGAGTCACACTTGACAGCTTGCCGTACTGTCCGATAGAATTATCCTCAAGTGGGCGAGTAGCTCAGCTGGGAGAGCGCCTCCCTCGCACGGAGGAGGTCGAGGGTTCGAATCCCTTCTCGTCCACCACTTATCCCCGGCCCACGTGGAATGATGTGGGAGGGGCACCCTTGCCCCGACGTCGTTCGCTGTCCCCTGTCCACTATCCACTGTCCACTATCCGTTCACGCCATCTCTATCTCGACGTTATCCGCCACGCCGCCCAGCATCGTATAGTCGGTCCGCACCTCCTGGAGAATCGAGCCGGGGACGAACTTGTTGACCGGCCCGTGCGCGGCCAGCCGCGCGATAAAGCGCTGCCAGGACATCGGCGTGCCCGGCCCACACATCCCGTCCAGCCAGAAGCTGCGGTGCTTCGCGCCCAGGATATCCGCGGGAGCTATCGTCGCCGCCCTGGGCGGCACCCACGACCAGTCCCCGCCGAACGAGTGCAGCGCGTTCTGCATAATCGTCATCGGCGTCAACTCGACGATCCGGGCCTTAGCCTGTTTGTACTCGTCCAGGCTGTCGAACTCGTGGCCCAGGCTGCTTTCCCAGAAGGCGATATGCCCGCACCAGCCGATGCCTCCGTAGCAGCAGTCCGCGCCGCCGGTCTCGGCAATCATATCCGAGTAGTCGCTGATGTTGTCGCTGTCGGGGAAGTGGATATTCTCCTCCGGGGGCCGCAGGTCGGGATCAATCTTGCCGAAGCAGTTGTCCCACATCGCCGTCGCAAACGACCCTGCCCAGTCGGCGGGCGCGGTCTGGCCGTTCTCATCGGCGTACTCGTCCATATTGAAGGTGATCAGGTGCTTACAGTCAATACGCAGCCGGTTGATGATGCCGGCGGCGATCTCGTACTGCGGCACCGGCCCCACCGGCAGGATCAGCACGCAGTTGCGCCCCTCCTCGGCGGCCTTGACGATGCGGTCCACGATATCGAGCGCGAACTCGGCGTAGAAGACGGTGGCATCGTCAATGACGCG
The DNA here is from genome assembly GCA_029821195.1 of Candidatus Zipacnadia bacterium. Lineage (GTDB taxonomy): Bacteria > Armatimonadota > Zipacnadia > Zipacnadales > Zipacnadaceae > JALGTD01. Next base: position 1,848 of record JALGTU010000092.1, on the reverse strand, counting down.
GATCTGAAAATCGGGGTTCGGGTGGTTGGTGATCTGCTCGCGGGTAATCGCGCGCACCCGCGCACACTCCTCGGGGTCCTGAAAGTCAATAAACTTGGCCAACGCCGGCATAAAGGCCATCACTTGCCCCTCCTTCACTTTGGGAGTCATCTCACGGCACCAGTGAATTTCCCCACCTGCCAGCGTTATCCTCCCTCACTGCTCTTTCTTCAGCACCATCGCCCCCAGGTCAACCGTCTCACCCGGCTCGACAGTGAACTCTTCTAGAATATGGCCACCTCGCTCACCCGGCGGGTAGACACCGAGTTCGTATTCGACGCCGGCGAGCAGGCCGTCAACCCGCCAGGTACCGTCCGGGCCGGGCTTGACTTGCCCAGAATACCCCAATCCCGCCAGTCTCGTCCGCACCGGTCCGGGGATTGAGTAGCGAAAGTCTGGGTGGATAAACACGGTGGCGAGTGTAATGGGCTGCCCCTGCTCATCTACCACGCGCCCCTCTGCGCTGCCTGTGGCCCGCAGCACCAGGCCGGGCTCGAAGCCCCAGTCGGGGTCAACCTCTATGACCGCGAAAAGCGGCTCGGTGGGATGGGCGGCGGTAATCCACACGATCCCGCGCGCCGGCAGCCCCGTTAGTTCAAAGTATCCATCCTCGCCGACGACGGCCGACATACGGGTCCTGCTGGCATACACCCGAGCGCCCTTGACCGGCTCCTGCTGCTGATCGCCGACCCAGCCTTTGATGGTACGTCCCGCCGGATTAAGCCGCAGCGGCGGCAGTTGGTACTCTTCGCCCGGCGCGAGTGTGATGTGCTGCAAATCCCACCACGCACTGTCCACGGCCATGCGGTCCACCTCAGATGTGGGAAGGACCTTCAGTTCAATATTCACAGGCAGTGGGCCAACGCGAAGGCGGCCCTGTTCGTCACTTCGCGCGTTCGTCGGAATGTCGCTCCCACTGACGCCGTCGTATGTCACCCACACGCGTGCGGGAATGTCGGAGACGGGGTTGCCGTCAACATCCATGACCTGCGCCACTGCGTACGCCCCCTGGGCCAGACGGATTTCCACTGCCTCCCTTGGGTCATAGACAAAAGCGACACCCACTAACTCCCCTTCGCGGGCCTGTGCAAAAACCATCCAAGGCGGCTCTGCTTGCAGCGATCCCTCGAAGGCTATCTCAAAATTGCCCTGGGCATCAGTCTCAGTCCGGAAGAAGGTTTCTTGCCAATTGCGCATGAACATCCGCCCCCTAGTCCCGATGGGCACAGCGGCTGCTGCTTGGCCGTCCGGCAGAAGGACCTGCCCCCGCAGGCGTGGCGCTCGGTGCAGGACGAAATCCACGCCGGTTACCGTCTCCCCCTCGATGACATCTACCCAGTGCTCACGCGGCTGCGCCAGTAACGTTGGAAAGCTCTCCGACAGACCACCCATGTAGTAAAGCTTGTTTGCGCCTGCGGGCAGGCGGTGGGTGTATCTGCCAGCCTCGTCTGTGCTGACCGACTCAACCCAAGCGGTGGATACGGGATGCGCCGGGCCGTATGCCCCAATATGGGCGCCCGCGAGGGGCTCTTCGGTCTCCGCCTCGCGCACCGTGCCCTGTACCAATCCGCCTGGTGTTAGCTCGAAGTTCACATTCTCCCGATGCTCCCCGGGTCTCACCGTGATTCCTTCCGCCGCTTCTGCCGTCAGGCCCTCGGGCTTGCGATCCAAGATGAGATTGTAGGTACCAGCTTCAAGTCCCACGAGTTTGTAGCGCCCGTCTTCGTCGGTCACATCTTCCCCCCATCCGCTGCCACGATGGCTCTGGGCACCCACCCTCACCCCGCTGACCGGCTGGCCCTCGTGAAG
>JALGTU010000091.1 GCA_029821195.1 Candidatus Zipacnadia bacterium | reverse complement strand
CAGTCTACCAGCGGCACCGCCCTTACCTTTAACGGGTCCAACCAACAGAGCAATGGCGTCATGTTCGCCCCCAACGGCGGCATCGTCTTCAACGGAGCGAGCAGCCAGGTCCAGAACGGGTCTATCATCGGCAAGACGGTAAGGATGAACGGGTCGGACTTCACCATCACCGGCACCGTTTCCGGCGGGGAATCATCAGCCGCCAACATCGGCCTCATTCTGTAGGCCAGACCATCCCGTACGCATCAGCGCCTTCCAGCTACATCAAAGATCCCCAGCGAAACTCCGCGCTGCACCCAGCAGGACGACGGCACGAGCACGGCGAATGTTCCTGCGACCATCACAGTACCCCAGGAATAAAGAGGAAGGTTGCGCGATGCGCAGGTTTTCCGGCTCGTTGATTATGATGCTGCTTATCACCCAGACGACATTTGCCGCTGTCGAGGTCGAGCAGGCGGATAAGCAGATCACGATGGCCAACGACGTCGTCTCGATCACGCTGGACCTGAGCAAGGGCTGCGGGAACGTGCGGGCGGTGCGGCTGGCCGCCGACGAGCAGAAGCTCTGTCAGCGCTCCGCGCTGGCCATCTGGTTCAAGCACGACAATCACTGGGTGGACGAGAGCTGGGTCAAGCCGACCAGGACACCACGGATCAAGGACGTTGACGACGGCAAGACGTTGCAGATTGAGGTGGACAACTTCGGCGGCTTCCAGATGCGCAAGGCCATTACCATGCGCAGCGGCAGCCCGGTGATCCAGTTCTCCTATCACCTGGTTGCCCCCGCAGAGAGCCTGGCCAATCAGATTAACCCGCTGGCCTTCACCTGCCCGCCGGAGTTGGACCGGCTGATAACGCCGACTGGTGAGGTGGCCGCCGCCGACATCAAGGTGAGCAACTGGGCGATGAAGGTCAACCACAAGTGGTATGCCTTCGCTTCAGCGGCTACGGGCAAAGGCATAGCCGTGGTGCCCCTCGTCTGGCCGAAGATGTACCAGGAAAACACCATCGGCAAGCAGGAAGACGGGAGCCTATCCGTGTACCTGCGCTGCCACACCCAGCGCAAGCTCCCCGCTGGGACGGAGGTCAGCTTCTCGTATAACCTCGTGCCGTTCGCCGGCGACCCCACCCCGTTTGTCGAAATGGCCCAGCAGGCGGGCCCGGGGCCGATTGAGCCGCTGCCCAGCGTCGCGCTGCCGCCCGACCCCGCAGCTCTGCCCCAGGGCCTACGAGTGGCCTATTGCCCGCCCCTGCCCGCAGCGCCCACACTGGACGGTAAGATAGACGAGGCCTGCTGGCAGCAGGCCGGAGTACTCGATAACTTCCTGTCTGTCAAGGGCGACCGCTTTGCCGAGGTGCAGACGACCACCCGCGTCGGGCTGCACGACGGTGTATTGTACGTCGCCGCACGCTGTGAGGAACCGCTCATGGACCAGCTCCAGACCGACGCCGCGCCCGGCAGCACCGTGGTCTGGACTGATGACTGCGTCGAGCTGTTCATCGATACCGCCGGCGACGGGAAGGCTTACGCTCATCTGATTGTCAACGCTGCCGGCGTCCGCCAGGACAATCTACCCGGCGAGCGCGGCGTACAATACCAGTGGACTGCCGCTGCCGCTCGCGGGGAGGACTTCTGGAGCATTGAGGCAGCTATTCCTCTGGCAGATCTAGATACCGAAACACCAGGAGATGGCAGCACGTGGCGATTCAACGTATGCCGCCACCGCCTCCCCCAGCGCGAGCTTTCGTGCTGGTCAGCGACACTCAAGGGCTTCCACGTTCCCGAGCGCTTCGGGGTGCTGGCATTCGGAAGCCCAGACGTCCGCGTGGTGCATATCCTCCCCGGCCTCCAGGCGCAACAGCAGCAGCGCAAGCTCGCGCTAATCCTGGAGAACGCGACGCCGGAGGCTATTATGGTGAGTGGTGAGGTGACGATCACGCGCGACGGTGAGGAGCTGACGCGCTTGCCTGTCAACGCCACGGTGCCCGCCAGGCGCAAGCACGCACTGGACGTGCCCTACGAAACGGCCCAGCCGGGCCAGTATCGCGTTGACGTTTCTGTCGAGGCTCCCGCGCAACGGCAAACCATAATAGCGGCGGCGTTCGGTGCCCAGGTCTACAGTGCGGGGCTGAACAGTGCCATTTATCCCATTGAAGCCGACGAGAACCGGCTCTACGTGGCTAAGGGCACCGTCCAGCACTTCTTTTTCGTCTCGGCCAATCACTCGGAGAAGACGTACGACAACTACCGCTTCGTGCTGGAATTGCCCGAGGGCGTCGAGGTCATCCAGGCCAGCAGCGATTACGTGCCGTACTATATCCAGCCCACGCTAACTGGCAGTGAGCAAGTAGAGCGAGATGGCCAGAAGCTGGTCAAGTGGACCTGGGAGGCGGGCCAGGCGCTGGGCAAGCGCGAGATCGGGAAGACCCGCTTCTTCGAGAGCTGGTGCGGGGCGCTGATTCCCCCCGACGACCTGCCCGAGGGCACCCACAAGTTCTACTTCTACCTGGAGGCCAGGGATGAACGCGAGCCGGCGCACACCGGGGAGCTAATCGTGCTGCCGGAACCGGAGGGGCGCCAGCCCCAGGAGATCGTCATCGGGATGGAGGGCTGGACGCTCAGCCCCACGCTGGAGTTCTTCACCGGTTTGATTGAGACATACCGCAAGTGCGGCATCAATCTGATGATGAGCCATATACAGGCCAAGAGGGACGAATACGCCCAGGTGGTACGGGCCGCCGGCATGCGTCCGTGGGAAAGCATGTTCTGGTTCTGGAAGAACGGCGCATATCTCAAGGAGCATCCCGAGCACACGGCCATCAACTTCGATGGCGAACCGGCCGAGGGCGTCGTCTGTCCGGAGATACTAGCCTCCACAGAGACCGACGCCATCGCCCACCCAATGGACACGCTGGTCGAACGAGCCCGGGCGGGGCGGCTCGAGGGCACGTGGTGGGACCTCGAAGGGCCGAATGTCTTCAGTATGTGCTTCTGCCCCAGGTGCCTGCAGGCATTCCGCGAATCTGCTGACATCCCGGCAGATGAGGAATTGACCCCGATCAAGATACAGGCCAAGTATCCTGACCAATGGACGGACTTCGCCTGCGGGCAAAGCGCCCGGATCGCCGCGCGGATGCGCTCGTATGCCCGGGCGGCGGGGGTAGACTGGAAGCTGGCGGCATACTCGGGGGTGCAGAGTGGCCACACGCGCCGCTCGTACCGCGTGGACTGGACTACCCTGTCCCCGCATATTGATGTGGCGTCGCCCAGCTTCTACTCGTTCAGCGCTGGCGCGCTGGGCAGCACCTTCACCCGGGGCGTCACCAGCGCCGTTGAGGTGGTAAGAGGAGTCAGCGACATTCCGGTCTGGAGCACGCTCAGTACCGGATTTGGGCGCGGGCATCATTTCCTTAGCGACGGCCGGGTCACCAGAATGCAGATCATCAAGTCAATTGCCTTCGGCGCGGACGGGACGGTGCAGTGGTGGTGGGGGCCGACGGATGGCCGGCACTACGCCGCATACGCCGAGGCTACCGCGCTCATCGCCGAGCTGGAGGAGTTCTTCACCCAGGGCGAGATGCAGCCGCAGCTCCTGTCAGGGGATGAGGTACCCGGCACCTCGCGCGTGGCCTGGCAACTCCAGGAGAAGGCGCTGGTGATGTTCTTCAACGATGGCACCAGCGGGCCGGTTACGGTCACGGCTCAGGTACCCGAGGGGTGTCACATGCTCAAGCGCGACGGCAGGCGTACTTCCCGCCTGGTGGGCAAGGCGCTGACGATGGAGGTCGAGCCGCTTAACTGCCGGTGGGTAATACTGGCGCTGCCGGTTTCGTAATGCTCATGCGGCAGGGAGGCTCTCCTTATGACTGCTGGAGTGATGCTGCGGCTATCTGCTCCAGGGTGCGGCCGGTGAGCACTGACTCGGGCTGGGTGCTCACCGGATTGCGGCGGGCATCAGCCTCTTCATCTTTCATCTTGATGAGCAGCCAGCGGCTATCCTCTCCCCTACCCGTGCGGACCAGCGCATAGCCGCCCCGGAGCTTGTGACCCTCCAGCCATACCGCCACGAGACCGCTGGCCAGCGCGTCAGCCATTGACATCGGCTCGTAGTCAGGGTCTTCTTCCTTCAGGTTGCGGTACGTGCCGGTGTCCCAGACCAGCACCGTGCCCCCACCGTATTCGGCTTCGGGTATGGTGCCCTCGAAATCCGCGTAGTCGAGCGGATGGTCCTCGGTGGGCACGGCCAGGCGCTTGACGCGCGGGTCGGTCGAGGGCCCCCTGGGCACGGCCCACGACTTGAGCACCCCCTCCACCTCCAGGCGGAAGTCGTAGTGCAACGTGCGAGCGTCGTGCTTCTGAATGACGAAGATGGGCCGCTCGCCAGCCCCTGTGCCCCCGCTAGCGGGCTCGTTGGTCTTGCCAAACTCACGTCGGCGCATCGCTCGTCCTCCCTTCCGCAGACCGCATTGTACCACCTTCGCACACCCCGCTCAAGCGCTGCACCCAGTTGAGGCGTCGGGCAGGAACCGACAGATGGATCGCCTGGGCTTGACATAAGTTAGCAATTTAGCTAAACTGCTAATAACACGAGCACGAGCTAACTGACAGAAGCGAGTGACCACAACATGAATACCAGAGCGTATGAACTGCGAGCGGAAGTGCTCAAGGCGATGGCGCATCCCGCGCGATTGATGATGGTTGACGCCCTGGCCGAGGGCGAAAAGTGTGTCTGCGAGTTGCAGAAGCTGGTGGGGTCGGCCATGCCAACAGTCTCGCGGCATCTGGCGCAGATGAAAAGTGCGGGGATTATTGCCAGCCGGCGGGACGGCAACAAGATGTACTACCGTCTGCTCGTGCCGTGTCTCACAAACGTTTTTCCATGTATTGACGAAGCGCTGGGCGCAGAGCAGGCTTGACTTCTCACGGGGCACCCAGACCTGTGCCAGCATAGGAGGTTCCTGGCAAGACTTGGGGCTTGACATGTCTGAACGGACGAAGTTCTTGATCATAGTAGCAGTGTTTCTGGCTGCGTATTTCATCCCGCTGCAGCATCCCCGCGTGCAGTCTGCTCTGGCCGACATGCTCGTTATGTTGCAAGACTACGCGCAGAAGCACGTGCTGTTTTGCCTGGTTCCCGCGTTTTTCATTGCGGGCGCGATTGCCGTCTTCATCAGCCAGGCTTCCGTCATAAAGTATTTCGGGCCGAAGGCGAAAAAGGTCCTCGCCTACAGCGTGGCGTCAGTGTCTGGCACGATCCTGGCGGTTTGCTCTTGTACGGTGCTGCCACTGTTTGCCGGGATTTACACCCGGGGTGCTGGCCTGGGACCAGCCTGTGCCTTTCTCTACTCAGGTCCCGCCATCAACGTGCTGGCCATAGTTCTCACCGCTCGGGTCCTCGGCTGGCAGATGGGCCTGGCGCGAGCGGTGGGGGCGGTGGTCTTTGCGATCGTGATTGGCCTGCTCATGGCTCTCATCTTCCGCAAAGAGGAAGTCGAGCGAGCCGCCGAGACCGAGGCGGCCTTCGCGGGTGGGGACGAGGACGAAGACCGACCCCTGTTCCAGACGGCGTCTTTTATTGGAGTGATGGTGCTGATTCTCATCTTCGCCGCCTGGGCAAGACCCGCAGAAGAATCTGGGTTGTGGTGGGAGGTTTACAGGATACACTGGTACATTGTCGTCCCGTTACTGGTCGTACTGGCAGTGATGTTGCAGCGATGGTTTGACCGCAGTGAAACGCAAGATTGGCTGGACTCTACCTGGGGCTTCACCCTGCAAATAATGCCGCTGCTGTTCGCGGGCGTGTTGGCAGCCGGGTTCCTGCTGGGAATGCCTGGTACGGATCATGGAATCATTCCCAACGCCTTCATAGCTAAGCTGGTGGGGAGCAACTCGCTGGGCGCTAATTTCTTTGCGTCAATTGTGGGCTCTTTCATGTACTTTGCTACCCTCACTGAGGTGCCGATTCTCCAGAGCCTATTGGGCAGCGGCATGGGCAAGGGGCCGGCGCTGGCCCTGCTCCTGGCCGGCCCGGCGCTTTCGCTACCGAACATGCTGGTCATCGCCAGTGTTATCGGGGCCAAGAAGACAGCGATGTATGTCGCGCTTGTCGCAATCATGGCGACCATAACCGGAATGATGTATGGAGCGTTAGCCTGATTCAAGGGAGGCAGTTTCGATGAAGATACAAATCCTGGGTAGCGGGTGCCCCAAGTGCAAGAAGCTGGCCGAGAACGCCGAGGCGGCGGCCCAGGCTCTCAGCATTGAGTATGAGATCGAGAAGGTCACCGACATCAACGAGATCATGAAGTCCGGTGTCATGATGACACCTGCGCTCGTCGTGGACGGTGATGTGAAGTCAGCAGGGAAGGCGCTCTCCGCTGACGATATCAAGGAGTTCCTTAGCTAATCAGGGGAAGGAAGCGGCTTTCAAAGGAGGCCTGTGCATGAAGGCCAAGCCCATCGTTACTACCGTTCTGCTGGCTTTCGTCGCGGCGAGCGTCATCTATTTGGTCCTGAAGGAGACGGAGGGGCAACCCGCCGCCAGCGTACCATCTACGGCAACCTCTGTTGCCGAACCCCAGCAAGCCGCAATGTCCGAGGTCGCGGCGGCTGCCAAGGCCGGTCCTAAGCTCATCGCCTACTACTTCCACGGCAATATGCGCTGCATGACCTGCCGAACTATCGAGGCCTATGCCAAGGAGGCTGTCGAGACCGGCTTCCCCGAAGCCCTCAAACACGGTCGTCTGGAGTTTCGGGTCGTGAACGTGGAGGAGCCAAGCAACGAGCACTTCGTCCAGGATTACCAACTCACGACGCGCTCGGTTGTACTCGTGCAGTTCGCCGACGGTAAGCAGGAGCAGTGGAAGAACCTCGAGCGCGTCTGGGAGCTCGTCCGCGACAAGAAGACATTCCTCAAGTACGTCCAGGACGAGACGCGTAGCTATCTGGAGGCTGCGGACTGATGGCGGAGTTTTTATTAGCTGTGGCCTCGGCCTTCTGGCTGGGCATTCTGACCTCGATTAGCCCGTGCCCTCTGGCCACCAACATCGCGGCCATCTCCTTCGTGGGCCAGAGGGTAGGAAGCCCCTTCCGGGTCTTTCTCACAGGTCTGCTTTACACGACGGGACGGACGCTGACCTACTTGGTCCTGGGTACGCTGCTCGTCGCCAGCCTCCTTTCAACCCCGTCCGCCTCACACTTGCTCCAGAAATACATGAACAAGGTACTCGGCCCGATTCTCATTCTGGTGGGAATGATCCTGGTCGAGCTGATACAGCTCAACTTTTCCGGCTCAGGCGTGAGCGAAAAGATGCAGAAGCGAGTCAAAGCGCTGGGCATGTGCGGGGCCTTGCTGCTGGGCGTGATCTTCGCACTTTCATTCTGTCCGACCTCGGCCGCGCTATTTTTCGGGGCCCTCATCCCTATGGCACTGCGGCATGAATCGGGAGTGATTATCCCCTCGGTCTACGGTGTGGCCACGGGGCTGCCGGTGCTGGTTTTCGCGGTGCTGATCGCCTTCGGAGCAAAGTGGGTCGGGCAGGCCTACAACAAGCTCGTGCCCTTCGAGCAGTGGGCGCGACGCATCACCGGGGTCATCTTCATCGCCGTAGGCATCTACTACTGCCTGGCCCACATCTTTGGGGTCTTTGGGTAACGGTCTTCGACAACCAGTTGCTTTCAGATTGCCTCGCATACGCAGCTGTGTACATCCATGGCAAGGTACCTCATCTCTGCCCCTCCGGCTCCGAGCAGGAGGAATCCAGCGGGGAGCGAATATGAGTCAGTGAGATCACGAGCGAGTACTGTTCGCGGAAAGTAGGTGACCATTAAGTGGAAGAAACAGCAGGCGCAGTATTTGCCCTGGCCTTTTTCGTGTTCTATTTTCTGTTCATCGGGACAATGGTGCTGGTGAGCCTGGGCAGTTGGGTGGTGACGATCCTGGCGGTGCTGGACTGTGCGCGGCGCGACTTCCCCGACCCCAATACCCGCGCCCTCTGGTGCGTGGTGATCGTGGTCACCAAGTGGCTCGGGGCGCTGGTCTATTACATAGTCATCTATCGGACCAACGACCCGCCGGTGCAGCAGCCGTACACGGCACAACGGCCCCCACAACCCGCAGCTTCCAATAGCGGGGCAGGACCCTAGGAGCACATGGGAATCAAGAGGAGAGTGAAGATGACAAGGCGACGGATGGTGCCCTTGCTGGTGACAGCCATCGGCTTGACGCTCAGCGGCATTGCCAGAGGTGAACCACTAATCGTCGAACTGACGGTGGCCAGCGATATCAATCCCGCAACCGCCAGCTATATTGCGCGCGGGATCCGTACAGCCACCAAGCGAGGCGCAGAGCTGCTGCTTATCAAGCTCGACACCCCCGGTGGGCAGATGATCTCAACCCGACAGATTACGGCAGACATCCTGATTTCCCCGGTGCCAGTGGGCGTCTGGGTAGGACCCGAAGGGGCCCGGGCGGCGTCCGCTGGAACATTCATTGCGTATGCCGCACACGTCAGTGCCATGGCTCCATCAACGCACATCGGCGCCGCACACCCCGTATTCATTGGCGGAGGAATGCCGGGCGAGTCCGACGCAGGTATGTCGAAGCAGCTTGAGACGCTTCAGGAAAAGGCAGTCAACGACGCAGTTGCCTACATTCGCGGGCTCGCGGAGAAGCGCGGGCGGAATATCGAGTGGGCCGAGCGGGCCGTGCGCGAAAGCGAGACGGCGACAGCCACTGAGGCTGTCGAGCTGGGGGTGGTGGACTTCATCGCCGCTACTGCCCAGGATTTCGCTGAAAAGGCAGACGGGCGCAAGGTGAACTTGCCCTCAGGCGAGACCATTGCCAAGACGCTGGGGGCAAGCAGCGAACCGCTGGAGGCAAGCTGGCGGGAAAGCCTACTGAGCATTATCGCCCATCCCAATGTCGCGTATCTTCTACTGATAATCGGGTTTTACGGCATCATCTTCGAACTCAAAGCGCCGGGCTTCGGCGGCGCCGGAGTGGTGGGAATAATCTGCTTGATCCTGGGACTATTTGGCCTGTCAGTCCTGCCCTTCAGTTGGGCCGGACTCGCTCTGATAATGGCTGGGGTTGGCCTGCTGGTCGCGGAGCTGCATACGCCAACGTACGGAGTGCTAGGAGTGGGCGGTCTGGTCGCCTTCGTCATGGGCTCGCTGATACTTGTAAACTCGCCGACCACGCCGATCTCGCGCCCGCTCATCGCCGGTGTAGCCGTGGGAACGGCGGGATTCTTCTTCTTCGCGCTGGGCGCTATCGTGGCCAGCCAAAAGCGACGGGTCACTATCGGAACGGGCTCACTTGTCGGATGCACCGGCAAAGTACGCGAACGCATTGATCCGGAGGGGCTGGTATATCTGGACGGTGCGGCATGGTCGGCTACCTCCGATGAAGGAGCGCTTGAGCCGGGCGAAGACATCGTTGTAGTTGAGGAACTACCGCACATGCGGCTGAAGGTTAAACGGTCTAAGTAGCGAATACTCGGCGTGAGCGCCCAGTGCAAGCGACGAACATCTAGAGGAGGGATTGCAATGGAGCCGTTAGGAGTGTTCCTGACAAGTTTGGGCGGAGTCGTACTGCTGGTGCTGCTAAGTGGCATTCGGGTGGTCCGAGAGTATGAGCGGGGGGTGATCTTCCGGCTGGGTCGGCTGGTCGGCACGCGGGGCCCGGGCCTGTTCTACGTCATTCCCATCATTGAGCAGATGGTGAAGGTGGAACTGCGGATTATCACCCTGGATATCCCGCAGCAAGAAGTAATCACCCGAGATAACGTGACTATTCGGGTGAACGCGGTCCTGTACTTCAAGGTCTACGAGCCCAACGACGCGGTGGTGCAAATCCAGAACTTCCTGCAGGCCACCTCGCAGATTGCCCAGACGACAATGCGAGCGGTGATCGGCCAGGCGGAACTGGATGAAGTGCTGGCCGAGCGGGACCGCATAAACAACACGCTGCAGCGCATCATTGATGACCACACCGACCCCTGGGGCATCAAGGTGACCGCCGTGGAGATCAAGGATGTCGAGCTGCCCGAGAACATGCGCCGGGCCATCGCGCGCCAGGCCGAAGCGGAGCGCGAGCGGCGAGCCAAGGTCATCGCCGCCGAGGGCGAATACCAGGCCTCGCAGCGGCTCTCGGACGCGGCTGATATCATCGGGGCGCACCCGCCCGCCCTGCAACTGCGCTTCCTCCAAACGATAATCGAGATCTCCACGGAGAAAGCCTCGACCGTGCTGTTCCCGATACCGCTGGAGCTGTTCGAAATCATGAAGGGGCTGGTGGGCGGAGCGACGCCCCAGACCCCAGAGGCCGAGTAGGGTAACGCAAGCAGCCGCCGGGGAGGATCCCGACGGCCGCTTGTGTGTCTATCGAGTTTCGAGGGAGGGCGGTCTAGCTAAAGAGCCCGGCCAGCCAGCCGAATAGTGCGGCGAGCATGCCCGGGTTGCTGGGCCGCTGTGGATTTGCCCCGGTCTGGACCTCGTGGCGTACGCCCAGGGCATTGAGCTCGGCGTCGGTGAGTACCGTCTTGCCCGCTGAGCCGATCTCGATGACCTGGTCGCCCAGGATCACCAGGACGTTATCGCCCACGCTCATCTGGCTGTTGAGCTGCGGGAAATTGCGGCTGAGCTGGAAGTAAGCCTCCGAGTAAGC
>JALGTU010000090.1 GCA_029821195.1 Candidatus Zipacnadia bacterium | reverse complement strand
ACGCTGGCAATCACACCCGCACCCGCTGGACTCTCTGCTGTTCCTTGGCCTGGGTATGGTGCGTCAGCTTGATGAGTCTGGTCAGCAGCTTCTGGGTCAGCTCAGCCTCGATGGCCTCGTATCCGGCCACTCCGGCGAGATTGATCAACTCGTCGGGATCGCTGCGCAGATTAAACAGATACTGAACGCCGTCCTGTTCAGCGTCGTAAACCATCTTCCAGTTAGCATCCCGGACCATCATCGCAGTACCCAGTTCACTATAGACTTCACCTCGGCGCGGAACGCGGTTGTACGCCATGTCCAGCAAGTTGATGCCGTCGCGCTGGCTATCGCCAAGAAGGTTCTCGCAGCCAGCCATAGCGAGGAACGTCGGATACAGGTCAACGTTGTTGGCCAGCGACTTGCACACGTTGCTCCATTCCCGTGCTTGCAGATCAATACCCGGTCCGGCCATCACCAGCGGCACCGTCGCGGACTGCTCGTAGAAAAACCGCTTGTCCATGGTGCCGTGGTCGCCCAGAGTATCGCCGTGATCGGCGCTGAAGACGACACAGGTGTTCTCCAGCATGCCCTGTTCTTCCAAGACCTCACAAAACCGGCCGACGTAGTCGTCTACCAAGCGTACCTTGCCCAGATACTGGGCTCTTCTCTGGCGGACCGCTTCTATTTGTGCGGGGTCAGTGACACCCAGCGGCACAGACATATCGCTGGGATCGAACATCTCAGCATATTTGCCTACTGCCCAATGAGGCGGGTGCGGCCCGGTGAAGCCGACATTCAGGTATAGCGGGGCCTCCTGATCGTAGTCGCGGATATACTTCAGCGCACATTCACCGATATACCCGTCCTTGGATTCGGCGGGTTCCAGGCCGCGGTAGTAGGCAGCGCCATCCTCCTTGACTTCCCGGCGCCACTCCTCCAGCCTCCCCTTTTCGCGCAGGTACCGGGTGAACCTGCATTCATTGCGGAAGGTATCGTCAGCCACCTGCCAGACGTGGTCGAAGCCGTAGCCCTTGATATCATAGTCGTCTTCGAGCACATCCATTCCCGCAGCAAAGCGGTCGTAGTAGTGGTGTTTGCCGATCAAGGCGGTGTGGTAGCCGGCTTGGCGCAGGTGCTGCATAAAGGTGTCCTGCCGCTCGTCCATGCTGATCGGCTCGTTCACGTTCCCACAGACACCGTGGGTGGTGGGGAACTTGCCGGTGACAATACATGCTCGGGCGGGCTGACACAGTGGCGAAGCAGTATAACAGTTTTCAAATCTCACCCCCCGGCTGGCCAGGGCGTTGATATGGGGCGTCGCCTGCCCCAGAGAGTCGGGGCGCATCTGATCCGCCAGTACGAACAGGATGTTGGGTCTAGCCACTCGTGCTCACCTCGTAGAGAGCTCCCCAACCGACATCATTGGTCCGGCACTTCCAGATCGGCCAGGAACTCATCGGTGATCTTCTTGCCGAGCAGGAAAGTCTTGCCGACCGGATACCATAGCACGTTATTGCCGCCTCGGGTGGTGAAACTTGAGTACAGGCTCAGGTCAGGAGTTCGCGGCTCTCCGTAGGCATTGACGTCGCCCTCGAACTTGACGCTGCCCTTGTTATCCATGAGGAACTTGGGGTCACTGAACCAGAGGGGCTGGTCAGCGCCAGGCCGGAACTCGCCGAGGGCAACGAAAACAGGCCGGCGCGGCTGGGAGTCGCTCTCCCCGCCCGCTACCGGGCCGCCGCAGTTATTGTGGTAGAACAATACATAGCGCCCGTCAGCGAGTTGATAGATGGGGCAGGCACTGGTCGGCTGGAGCAGGGGCAGGCCGTGATCCCTGTGCAGCAGTGGCCGCGGGCTACGCCACGTCTCACCGTCATCAGCCGAGACGCTGTACCAGATATACCCGCTGGCCGTGCGCATCACGACGAAAAGCCGATCATCGGGCAGGCGCACGATGCTGGGCTCCTGAGCAACGCTTACCAGCGGGTATTTCTTGTGCGGTACGCGCAGCGCCTGGTCACCCCAGGCGGAGTAGCGTATCCGCAGGTCCCGCGGCTCGGGGTCGTCATCAACGTTCTCGAAGCGCATGAACTCGGCAACTGAGTCAATCTCAGGCCACTGCTCAACTTCCTTCCGCGTCGCCACGGCCCGATTGATCCAGTGTGTGTATCCAACGAAGTGGCCACCGGACAGGTCACGCGTAGGGATCTGCCAGACAATCCACTCCGGCGGGATTTTTCCTTCGGGATCATCATAGGGACTGGTGGGCATGGGTATGTCCTGCGGCTGCGACCAGCTCGCCCCGTTATCATCGCTGTATAGGCCCTGCATCTTGCCCGTGTGCATCTTGATCCAGCCGTAGACGCCCGTCTCACGGTTGACAATGACATAGATGCGCCCCGACTTGGAGACCAGGGGGAACTGCCAATGAGCCATAAGCGCGGGATCGTTCCTGCCATTAGGGCCGATTACATGCGACGGCTCCGTCCAGGTTGCCCCCTCATCATCGCTACGCGAGAAGACGATACGGTGTCTTTGGTGAGCACCCTCTGCGGCCGAGCCCTGCGTCCAAACCACCATCAACGAGCCATCCGGCCCATCGAAGACGAGGAAATGCTGGTTGTGCCCGTCGTCGCTGGAGCCCTTCCAATGCTCAGGGATGAAGACTTCGTAATCCGGCTGGGTAAGCTGCACTTCTTTGCCCAAGACTTCCTCGGCATCTGAGGGCACCATTCAACTCTCCTCTGTAAGGGTTTCAAACAGGCAGGCCACGCCACATCACACGTCAAACACGATCTGGACCTCCAGACCACTGGGGGCAGACTTGATGACCAGATCGTGGTAGGTGACGGCCTTGACCGCGCCAAGCAAATACGGACGGGCCTCGTCAAGTGAGGCCACGCCCGCTTCACATTCGGCTTCCAGATTACCCTCGCTGACCCGCACCGCCACAAACCGCACCGGCACCACCCCCTCGTCCTCTTCCAGGTGGAGCAGCTCGCGCAGACATTCCACCAGCAGTCGCTCAGGTGAGTCGCCACTGACGGTGAACTGGACCGCGCGCCTGGGCACCACCGCCTCGCCCTCAACGAGCAGGCTGATCATCCCTCGGCCTGCGTTCTCAATCAACTCGCGCAGGTCATTGCCCCGGGCGATGATCGCGTAATCCGCGGTATGCTCAACCTGCTCGAAAGGCCTCATCTCGCTATCAGCAACTCCGCTCAGAGACCCAGTAGCACGCGAGCCTTATCCGCGATATGCTCGGCGGTCAGCCCGAAGACCTTCATCAGCTCCCACGGCTGACCGCTCTCGCCGTAGCGGTCCTCGACGCCGACCATGTCCAGCTTGACATTCCCGCCCACGCCGGCCCGGCAGATGGCCGCGGCCACCCAGTTGCCGAAGCCGCCCACCTGGTGCTCTTCGGCGGTAATGACGGTACCGGTGTCGCGTGCTGCAGCGACGATGGCCTGAACGTCGAGCGGCTTAACAGTATGGACGTTGACCACGCGCGTTTCAATGTCGTAGTCCTCCTTCAAGATCCACGCCGCCCGCATTGCCTCCGGGACCATCGGCCCGCAAGCGATGAGCGCCAGGGCCTCGTCTTCGGATTCGTAGTCGCGGGCCAGACTGGTCTCGAAGGCCTCGATGAACCGCTCCTGCTCGCCCCGATAACGGATGACGTTAGCCACGCCGAATTCGAACGGTGTCGCGTCGGTGGTCACTACCGGAGTAGCTTCGCGGGCATAGCGGACTACGCCGGGGCCGTCGAACGCAGCAATGGCCTTGGTCGCCCGGGCCGTCTCCAGCACGTCGCAGGGCACGATCATCCTGAAATTGGGCAGGCAGGTAATGATGCTGATCTCCTCGAGCGCCTGGTGAGTGGCCCCATCAGGGCCGACGGAGATGCCGCCGTGGGCGTCAGCGATCTTCACGTTGTACTCGTTGTAGCCGACGGTGGTGCGCAGCTGGTCCCAGTTGCGGCCGGTGGCGAACACACCATACGAGCCGATAAAGGCCGTGCGGCCCTCTTTGGCCAACCCTGACGCCACCAGGGCCATATTGGCCTCGGCGATCCCGATGCTGAAGAAGCGCTTTTGGCGCTCGGGGTCTTCGTTTTTGCCGTCGGGTTTGTAGAAATAGTCCATCCGGATCGAACCGGTGATATCCGCACCGTGGGCAACGACCTTCTCGTCAGCGCCCAACTCGGCAATAGCATAGCCGAAGCCGTTACGCGTGGCATCCATCTCAACACCCATCGCCTCGCCGCTGTTCCACCAGTAGTCCCGGCTGAACTTGGGCATTGATTCGTCCACCCTCTGGTCAGCGAAGGCCTGGTATTTCTCGGCTATCTCCAGTAATTCATCCACACGCTCGGCGGGGAACTGGTCAGTAACGCCGATGGAGACGAGCGCTCGGTCCAGCGACTCCTCGCCACAGCGGCCGTCTTTGGGCGGAACGCCGTGATAACCGACCACATTCTCGGCATAATCCACGCACTTGCCCTTGACGCATGCGGCGAGAATAAGCACCGGGCGACCCTTGACCGCGTCAGCCTGCTCGAGAGCTTCGAGGATTTCGGGCATATCGTGGCCGTCAATCTCGATAACTTCCCAGCCGAAGGCTTCGTACTTCGTCCGTAAGGAGGCCACTCTCATAACGTCTTCAGTTGCCCCGTCAATCTGGAGCAGATTGCGGTCAATTATGCCCACTAGATTATCCAGGTTGTAGTTGGCCGCACACATAACCCCTTCCCAGATCGAACCCTCGTCCTGCTCACCATCGCCCATAAGGCAGTAGACGTTGTACTCTCGGCCGCGCAGCTTGGCATCCAGTGCGCTGCCAATGGCCACACCGAGGCCCTGGCCCAGCGAGCCGGCGGAAAGCTCTACACCTGGAAGTTTCATCTGATTCGGATGGCCCTCGAAGCCCGAGCCGAGCCGACGCAGCAGCACTGTCTGTTCCAGGCCCTGGACGTGCTCGAGCCCAGGCACGGGCTCATCGTTGAAGGTCAACGGCCGGTCGTCGAAGTAGCCGGCCGCTGCCAGGGCCACGTACAGAGCCGGGGCCTTGTGACCAGTTGACCAGAAGACCCGATCGCGATCGGGCCACTCGGGATTGTTCGGGTCATGGCGGATATGCTTAAGATACAAGGCAGTAGTGATGTCCATAATTGACATACATCCGCCGGTATGGCCCGAGTTGGCAGCAGTCACTGCGATCATAGTCCACGCCCGCATCTCCTGCGCTTTGGCTTCCAGCTCCTCTACCGAGTAGTCTACTCTGACTTCTCCCGTCTTTGAGTCCAGAATCGGCATTCAAATCACTCCGTTTGTCAATGGTCTGACACGTTTCGCTCAGTTGCATATGCCGGCAGCCTGCAGAACCGACCGTCACCTATTATGCCTCCCGAGGACGGCAGGCAACCAAACCCGGTATAGGATAGTTCGTCAGCCCGGCCCTGTCAACCTTCCCTGGAACTGCTGCGCAGCCTGTAGTGGATTCCACCCCGGCCGTCACCGACCTTTTTCGCACGAACTCCAGAAACTCTTGCCAAAGTGGTCTTATCGTGTTAGAATATAGGACAGGACAGATACATGGCTTAGCGCAAGATCAGTAGCCTCGCGCTGCTACCTAAAGGGGAGGGGAGCCGCTAGGGGTACTGGCAATGCTACAGTTCGCTCGTCGCGCAGTAGTCGCTATCTTTCTTACGATCAGCCTTGCTAGTTCTTTCCTTCCCGCCTGGGCGGACGTGATCGGGTCGAGTGCCGCGGTTCTGTCTCCCATCGAGGCACAAATCCTATTAGGACCAGTGAGCGTGGCTACCCCGCAGTATTCGACATCGAGCCTGCTGGTCAAGCTCGCGCCGGGCGAGGCTGTCGGGCAGTTCGCCAGTGACGTGCAGGCAACGGGGCTGGCGGTCAAGAGTCATCAGAGTTTCCCGGATTATGTGTCAGTATATGTGCCTCCGGCCCTGTCCCTGGACGCCGTACAACAGTATCTTGTCGGGCTGCCCGAGGTACAAAGCGCTAAGCCACATTTGCTGCTGCACCAGTTGTACACCCCCAACGACCCGTACTTCGACGATACTGATCCAGAGACAACCCTCAACCAGTACTACCTGTTCGACGTCAATGCCCCACAGGCCTGGGACTTGCAGCAAGGTTCACTATCCACAACGATTGCAATCGCAGACAGCGGCATCACCGCCTTCCACGAGGACCTGGCGGCCAATGTTGTCGCGGGCTGGGACTTTGTGGGAACCAACGCAGGATGGATGGGCTACCCTGGATGGACTGACGATGTGCCCGACCCCGTGGGTGACAACAACCCCACCGTCTGGGACCCCGCGTGGGGCCAGCCCGGGGACAAAGAGCCTCCGTTCCCTACTATGGAATTCGACGACGACTTCCTGCCTGTGGCTGACCCGTACTATACAGCCGACTGGTGGGCAGCGAACTATGACCCGGCTATCGGGGACCTTGTTGACAACGACTATAGCTTTCTGGGACTGGACTGGGACGGCGGGGTTACCCACGGCAGCATGGTAGCCGGTATCCTCGGCGCAGTCACCGACAACAGCACCGGATTTGCGGGCATGGCCTTCAATTCGGGCCTGATGCCTCTGCGCATCATCAACGCCGAAGGCTGGGGTTGGGGAATTGATGCCGCCGACGCCATAATCTACGCCGCCGACCACGGGGCCGACGTCATAAACTGCAGCTTTGGCTTCGGGCCGATGTACAGCATCCCCGAGTCCGAGTTCCAAGAAGGTGGCGAAGGCTATCTGGTGAAGAATGCCATAGAGTACGCGGCGGCCCAGGGCGTCATCATCGTCGCTGCTGCCGGCAATTCCGCCGACCATCCGAGCTTCCCCGACTACGTCGCCCAGGGCGGCGGACTGGACTTCCCCGCCAGTCTTCCCGAAACCATTTCGGTCGGGGCAATAGACTGGACAGGCAAACGCCAATCCTATTCCAGCTATGCCAATCCCGCGCTCGGCGAGGTCCTCGACCTTGTCGCCCCCGGGCACTATGCGTGGTCCACCGGGGTGATAGCTGCCGGCCAGTGGTATAGCTCCGTTTACCTCTACGATGTCCAATACCCCCTGGGCGAAGACACTTATGAGATGACACCGGGCGGGACTTCGTTCACCGCACCGGTGGTCTCGGGCTTTGCCGGACTGCTCCGCGCCCGCTATCCGGGTATGACCTACACCCAGTTCCGCGACTTTATCCAGCAGAGCGCCTATCAAACAGCCTATGACACCATTCCCGGTTACGACATCGAATACGGATATGGTTGCCTGGATGCCTACGGCGCTATCCTCTATACCGACGCGTATATCCCCGAACCGGGCACGCTGGCCCTGTTTGCTATCGGGCTAGTGGGCGTTGCTGCCCGTCTGCGCCGACGCAGGGCACCAGCAGCCTAACCGCGACTTCTCCACCCGGGCGGAGCCGGCTTCTTAGCACTCAGGCAGGACTTCACACCCCTCACAGCGAATTGCCCCTCGATGTCCCCAATCTTGCTTCGTCTTATTGATGGAGGCTCACAATGACGGATGAAAAGCTAGAACTGGGCGTTATTGTAACGATAATGGCTTCAGTGGACAAGGCAGAGCCAGCGATGGCTAAGGTAGCGAACCTGGGCTTACCCACCTGCCAGGTAGCCTGGCAGGGAGAGAATAGCCTCGAAGACGGAAAGAGACTGCGTGCCGCGGCTGACACGTGCGGGATCACTATCACCACGCTCTGGACGCACCCGCCTGGCCGGACAGTTTGGAATTTTGTCGAAGGGCCGACTACCATCGGCCTGGTGCCCCGGGCGACGCGGCAGGAGCGGATACCTGCCTTCCAGAATGCCGCGCGCGTCGCCGCCGCGATCGGCGTGGAGTCCATTACCACACACGTCGGTTTCATCCCCGAGAACCCTACCGACGAAGACTACCTCGGGACCGTCGAGGCGCTCAAGACCATCGTCGCTACCTGCGCGGAGGAGGGCATCGAGTTCTGGTTCGAGACCGGCCAGGAGACGCCCGTGACGCTGCTACGCACCATCGAAGACATCGGCGCCGATAACGTGGGCATCAACCTGGATCCCGCCAATTTGCTCATGTACGGCAAGGGCAATCCCCTTGACGCCGTGGATGTCTTCGGCCAGTACGTGCGCGGCCTCCACGCCAAGGACGGCGACTACCCCACTAGCGGGATGCGCCTGGGCCCCGAAAAGCCGCTAGGCGAGGGCCGGGTGAACTTCCCGGTGCTCATCCCCAAGCTGAAGGCCCTCGGCTTCCGCGGGGCAGTGACCATCGAACGCGAAATCTCCGGCCCTCAGCAGATCGCCGACATCAAGCGCGCCATCGAAGTGCTGACGCCGCTGTGCTGAACGGCGATACAGCGAACGGCTTGTGTGGACAAACCGGTAAAACCTCGAAATAGGCAGTGGGAGAGAAGTCGCACTCATTAGAGAAGGTGGTGCTGATGCTCAACAGGCCGCAGAATAGCAACGCGCAGAACGGCAGCGAGCAAAACTGGTGGTCCAGCCGTGGCGGGAAGGTCTACGGCCCGTACGACTACCAGACCGTGCTCTTTTGCCGCCAGGATGGTCGGATCGTGGACGATGACTACGTCAAACAGGGCGACGGGCCGTGGCTGCGCGCGGGCGATGTGTTGCCTGCCGGAGCTGGGATGCAACCGGCACCGGTAGACCCCGCCACTCCAACGACTACCCCCACAGCCGCCACCGCTCCCGCCCAGCTCGCCAAGCGCTCTTCCAATACGCTGCTCATTGCCCTGGTTGTCGGCGGTGGGTTGGTCATGCTGCTGGCCGCATTGGCGATCTTTGCCGCGATTCTGCTGCCGGTTTTCGCCCGGGCCAAGGGTAAGAACCAGCAAACCCAGTGCATGAACAATCTGAAGCAGCTCGAAATGGCAGTGCTGATGTACGCAGCTGAGCACAAAGAGGTGCTGCCGCCAGCCGATTCGTGGGAAGAGGCAATAGCTGAGTATATCGGCGACGCGGAAATCCTAACCTGCCCCGTCACCGGCGAGCGGTACGTCTTCAACGAAGCCCTCGGCGGTATGGACATGAAGCATATCGAAGATCCCGCCGCCACGCCGATGCTGTGGGAACCGGCGGTTGACGCCGACGGGTTAGTCGGCCCGCACATGGGGCAGTTCACCGTCGGCTACGTGGACGGGCATGTGCGGACGGTAGACACGCTGCCCGGTGCTGACTAGCCCA
Source organism: Candidatus Zipacnadia bacterium (assembly GCA_029821195.1). Taxonomy (GTDB): domain Bacteria; phylum Armatimonadota; class Zipacnadia; order Zipacnadales; family Zipacnadaceae; genus JALGTD01. The sequence goes on along the minus strand of JALGTU010000090.1, from coordinate 1,461 downwards.
GCGCTACCATCCGCTCGACGGTGAGCCGGGCCGGCTCGGCGATCTGCGGGGGGATGGTGATCTCCCCGGTCATCTCACGCAGGCAGTGCACTACCTTCGGCAGCGTCGTCTTCTTCATATTCGGGCACAAGGCGGTCTGGATTCTGTAGAAGACCTTGTCCGGGTTATCCTGCGCCAGCCGATATGCCATACCTTCTTCTGTACCCACGATGAACTGCTGGGCTTCGCTCGCGGCGGCGAACCTACCCATTCCGCCCGTCGAGGCGACTACGTCCGCCAAATCCCGGACATCCTTGACGCACTCGGGATGAACCATTACCACGGCCTCGGGATGCTCGTGCTTCAAGTCCTGGATCATCTCCGGCCGGATATTAACGTGCACATTGCAACAGCCTGGGTAGAGGATTAGCTGCTTGTGGGGAAGCTGCTCTTGGGTCCACTCCCCCAGATTTGCGTCGGGCGTGAAGAGTATCCTCTTTGCCTCCAAGGATTCAACGACGCGCACCGAATTGGCCGATGTGCAGCAAATGTCGGAGCCGGCCTTGACCTCAGCGGTGGTGTTAACGTAGGAGACCACCGGCGCCTCGGGGTAGGGCTCGCGGAACTCGGCGAGACTCTCCGGCGTGATCATATCGGCCAGCGGGCAGCCGGCCGATGGGTCCGGCATCAGGACTGTCTTGTCGGGCGAGAGCAGCTTGGCAGTCTGGGCCATGAAATGCACGCCGCAGAAGACGATGACATCGGCGTCAGTCCCGGCGGCCTTCTGACTCAGGCCCAACGAGTCGCCCAGAAAGTCAGCAACATCCTGAACCTCAGGCAACTGATAGTTATGCGCCAGGATTACCGCGTTGCGCTCGGCCTTGAGCCGCTCAATCTCCTGGCTGATTTCGCTCTGGTCTGCCACACTAACCACCGGAATTGCTCCGCACCCGCTCGATGACGCCAGTGGTGGAGAAGCTGCCGATCTCCGGCAGAATGACGATCTGGGCACCACAGCGCTCCAGCGCCTGGCGTTCTTCGGGGGCGAGGGTCTCCAGCGTATAGCCGCCGCCCTTGACGTAGACATCCGGCTGGACAGCTTCGATTACGTCAGTGACGCGCAGTGTGTCAAAGATGACGATGTAGTCCACCGGCTCCAGTGCGGCCAGCACGGTGGCGCGCTCAGTCTGGCTGAAGAAGGGACGGTCGGGCCCTTTGAGCCGGCGGGCCGATCCATCGCTGTTGAGCGCTACGACCAGCACGTCCCCCTCCTGCCGGGCCTGCTGGAGATGCAGGATATGGCCGGGGTGGATGATGTCAAAGCAGCCGTTGGTGAAGACTACTCGCCGACCGCCGCTGCGCAGGTCAGCGATGATACTGCGTAGTTGCTCCAGATCAACTAGCTTACGCGGGTTGTCCACTTTGCTAACCTCAACAGGCAGGCCTGGGCATGAGCTACTGGCGCGTGATCGGTGATACCAC